>JAEYZO010000073.1 GCA_023428035.1 Pseudomonadota bacterium
CCCCCCCCACCCCCCCCCGCCCCCCCCCCCCGCCCCCCACCGCCCGTCGCGAGACCGCTTCGCGCGTCACGCCCTCCTAGCCCTCACCCTCGCGCTCTACCTCTCCTCGCGCGCCTGGGCCCTCGGAGACGCCGCCCGCTTCGTCAACGACCCCATCGCCAACCCCCTCGCCACGGCTCCCCTCGCGACCCGACTCGCCCACGCGCCCGCCCTCTTCGCGCGAGGGCTCCTCCAGCTCGTGTTCCCCGCGCGCCTCCTCCCCGACTACAGCGCCGCGACGATCCCGATCACCCCCACGCTCACCCCGCTCACCGCCGTCGGAGCGCTCTCGCTCCTCGCGCTCCTCGCGCTCGCCTGGCGCCATCGTCGCGACCCGCTCACGGTCACCGCCGTCGCGTGGCTCGCGCTCCCCGGCTGGGCCGCAGCCAACGGGCTGCTCCGACTCCCCGTGATCTACGCCGAGCGCCTCTGGTACACGCCCTCGGCGGGCCTCTGCCTCCTCGCGGGCATCGCCCTCGCGCGCCTCGAAGCCCGCGTCCGCCCTCGCGCCGTCACCCTCGCCGCCGCCGTGATCGCCCTGTCGTTCGCGGCGCGAACCATCGCCCGCGACCGCGACTGGCGCAGCGAGGAGGCCCTCTACGCAGCGGCCGTCCGCGACGCGCCAGACAACGCACGGATGCGCGTCGACCTCGCCGCGGTGCGCTTCGACCAGCGCCGCTACACCGAGTCCATCGCCCTCTGTGAGCGCGCGTCGCGGATCACCCCTCGCTGGGGCGTCCCCCACGGCTGCGTCGCCGTCGCGCACGACCGTCTCGGTCACGAGCGCGAGGCCGCCCGCGCCTTCGGGCGCATGCTCCGCGGCGACGGCGTCGAGCGCCGCTGGTGGGTCGAGGCCGCTCGCTTCTGCGCCCGCACCGGGCGAGTGAACACCGCGCGCGCCATCCTCGACCGGCTGCGCGAGCAGAGCGCCTGGGGCCCCGACCTCGACGTGATCGCCCGCTCCCTCGCTACCGCGCCGCGCCGGCCGTGAAGGCCGACCTCGGCCACCGCGCCGCGGCGCGCGGGGCGCGTCGACGGAGCATCACGCCCCTCAGTTGTGCTTCAATGGGCCGCCCCAATGCCCCCCCCGCGAAGGAGGACGCGATGAAGACCGTGCTCGTTCCCATCGACAGCTCGTCGGTCGCCGACGAGGTCGTCTCGGCCGCCGTCGAGTACGCCCGCACCCACAGCGCCCGCGTGCGGCTGCTGCGCGTCGTGGGCCTGCCCACCCAGCTGCCCCTCGAGGCCTACGCCATGAACCCCGACGACATCGCGGGGCTGCTCACCAAGAGCGCCCAGCGTGAGCTCGAGCGCGTCGCGGCCAGCATCCCGCAAGACCTCTACGCGGGCCTCCGCATCGAGCTCGGAGCCCCCTGGCGGGCCATCTGCGACGTCGCCTCCGAAGAGGACGTCGACCTCATCGTCATGGGCGCCCACGGGCACAAGCTCCTCGACAGCCTCCTCGGCACCACCACCGGGCGCGTGGTGAACCACACCGACCGCTCCGTCTTCGTCGTCCGCCCAAGACCCGCACCCAGGTCCGAGTAGTCCGTCGCCCCCTGCACGACGCCCCTCGACGCCCCCACCCCACGAACCCGCGGCGCCCACACCGCGACGATTGTCTATAAGTGCTTCATGATCCCGACCCGATTGAGCAGACATGAAGCCTTGTAGTCCGGCGGTTCTGCGCTACGGGGCCGTGGTCCTCGCCCTCCTGTCGGCGTGCAGCGCCCCCGAGGTGACGGAGCAGCGGGCCCCCGTCGACGGCTTCAACGACCCCCGGGTGGCCTTCTCCCAGGGCTGGTCGGTGGCGGTGCTCAGCGCCAACGGCGACGGCGCCCGCCGGGTGTACCCCCTCGGGTCGCAGGCGAGCGTCACCGTGGAGTCGCTCCCGAGCGCGGTGATCGACCGGGCGCAGCCCGCGGGGGCGAGGGCGCTCGCTGACACGGTGACGGCCTCGCTCCACACCGCGGTCACGCAGACCGACAGCGACGGAGAGCCCGTAGCCGTGATCGTGAACCCCTTCGACGACACCCCGGCCCGCGCCGCGCTCCGCCGTGGGCGTAGGGTCATCGCGGTCGTGAGCGACGACATGCTCGTCACCGAAGGCTGGAGGGTCTGGTCCTCGTGGCAGCTCTCCCCCGACGGGAGCGTCCTCGCCGAGCCGGGGCTGGGCTTCCCCGCGGGGGCCGCGGTGAGCGAGGTGATGAGCGCGCTGCGGGCGACGGCTGGGCGGTGACCCGCGAGCTCAGCCCTCGCTCGGGTCGCCGCGCCTACGCTTAGGGCGGAACGACACACGCACGGGCACCGCGTCGAAGTTGAAGCGCTCCCGGAGCTGGTTCTGCAGGTAGCGCTGGTAGGCGGTGTTCACCGCGTCGGGGTAGTTCGTCACCGCCGCGAAGCGCGGAGGGTGCGTCCCCACCTGGGAGACGTAGTAGATCCGCACGGCCTTGCCGAGGTTCGTGGGCGGCGGGTGCTTCTGAACCACCTCCTCGAAGAAGCGGTTGACCTCGCCCGTGCCCACCCGACGTCCGTGCGCGTCGAAGGCCCGATCCACCATCGAGAGCAGGCTCGTGGTCCCCTTGCCCGCCTTCGCCGAGAGCTTCATCACCGGGATCCACGGCGCGAAGGACAACTGCTCGTGCGCGCGCTTCACCGCCGCCCGCTCCGTGGCCGCGTCCACCGCGTCGACCTTGTTCATCCCCACGATCACCGCGCGGCCGCGGTCCACCGCGAGGCTCACCAGCTTGAGGTCCTGCTCGGCCAGACCCCCGACGATGTCGACGAGGATCACCACCACCTCGGCGCGCTCCATCGCCCGGATCGCCTGCATCACCGAGGTCATCTCCGCGGGGGCCGTCACCGCGCGCTTCCTACGGATGCCCGCCGTGTCGACGAACACGTACTGCCGGGCGCCCCGCGTCACCGTCGTGTCGATCGCGTCGCGGGTCGTCCCGGGCACGTCCGTCACCACCAGCCGGTCCGCCCCGATGAGCTTGTTGATGAGCGAGCTCTTGCCCGCGTTGGGCCGGCCCACCACCGCCACCCTCGCCACGCTGTCAGGCAGGATCGAGTCCTCCGCCGGGCTCTCCTTCGGCAGGAACGACTCCAGCGCGGCCTCGAGCTCCATCATCCCTCGGCCGTGCAGCGCGCTCACCGCGATCACACGGTCAGCCCCCGCCCTGTAGAGGTCCGTCGCCTCGAGGGCCTTCTTGTCGCTGTCGGTCTTGTTCGCGACGTAGATCACCGGCCGACCCGCGCGGCGCAACAGCTTCAACGCCTCGTGGTCGGCCTCGCTCAAGGCCACCGTGCCGTCGGTCACGAAGACCACCACGTCGGCCTCGCCCACCGCCAGCCGCACCTGGTCGCGCACCCCGGCCATCAGCGCGTCCTTCGCGTCGTGCTCGAAGCCGCCGGTGTCGACCAGAACGTAGGGCCGCCCGCGCACCTCGGCGTCGGCGAAGTGCCGGTCGCGGGTCACCCCAGGCTCGTCCTCGACGATGGCGACGTGCTTGCCCACCAGACGGTTGAACAGCGTGCTCTTGCCCACGTTGGGCCGGCCCACGATCGCCACCATCGGGCGCGACCCGCGCGCCACCCTCGCCTCGGCGGCCGATCCCTCTCGGCCCTCCCTCGCGTACTTCACTTCTTGCCTCGCGACACGTAACCCAACCGCGTGAGCGCCTCGGGGGAGCGCGTCCAGTCCGGGCTCACCTTCACGAACAGCTCCAGGAACACCTGCCGACCCAGCATCCTCTCGATGCCCGCCCGCGCCGTCGCCCCGATCGCCCTGATCCGCTCGCCGCCCGTCCCGATCACGATCTTCTTCTGCCCCGGCCGCTCGACGTGCACCGTCGCCGCGATCCTCGGGATCGACGGCCGAGCGTCCCACTTCTCGATCTCCACCGCCGTCACGAAGGGGATCTCGTCCGCCGTCTCGTGGATCACGGCCTCGCGGATCCGCTCCGCCGCGAACCACCGCTCGGGCCTGTCCGTCAGCGTGTCCTCAGGGTAGAGCGCCGGGCCCTCGGGCAGCGCCGCCACCAGCTCCCGCAGCAACACCTCGACCCCGTCTTCGCGCACCGCCGACATCGGCACCACGGCCCGGAACTCCCGCTTCTTGCCGTAGGCGTCGAGCACAGGCAGGAGAGCCTCCTTGGGCCTCACCCGGTCGACCTTGTTCACCGCGAGGAACACCGGCGCCGTCACCGCCGCGAGGGCCTCGAGCACGTGCTCCTCCCTCGCCGGGCCCGCGTGACCCTCGCTCGCGTCGACCACCATCACCACGGCGTCGGCGTCCTCCACCGCGCCCCGGGCCTCGGCGTTCATGAACTCGCCGAGCTTGCGGTGCGGCCGGTGGATGCCCGGCGTGTCGACCACCACCATCTGCGCGGGCAGACCCAGCGGGCGAGACACCACGGCCATCACCCGGTCTCGGGTCGTCTCGGGCTTCGGGGTCACGATCGACAGCGACTCCCCCGCCAGCGCGTTGAGCAGGGTGCTCTTGCCCACGTTCGGGCGCCCCACCAGGGCCACCGCGCCCGCGCGGGTGATCGGGTCGGCAACCGCAGGCTGCGCTTCAGTGGGACTCTCGGGCCGCTTCGTCATCGGGCCGGCACCACTAACACAACCTTCGCCTCGTCGCGCGCCGCCCCGCGGGTGGTGTACTCCCTACGCTCTCCCGTGGTTCCGCGACTGTCGGCGGCCCTGGGCGCGGCGGCGCTCACGGCCATCGCCTCGCCCCTCGACGCCCAGCGCGGCGTCACGGGCCGCGCCGTGTCGCTCGAGCCCGCCCTCGGTCCGATCGCGTGGTTCGCCGCGGGGGAGTTCGTCGCCGGCGCCGACGCCATCGCCGTGCGCTACGCCGAGACCCTCTGCGTT
>JAEYZO010000077.1 GCA_023428035.1 Pseudomonadota bacterium
CGTCAGATGTGTATAGAGACAGGCGCGCGGAGCCGCCACGCGGTGACCCCCGCCGCCGCGAGCACCAGGGCGAAGCGCAGGTTGACCGCCAGCGCGACGCCCGCGAGGAGCGCCATGACGTACAGCGTGCGGGGGCGCGGCCCGCCCCGGCGGAGGTCCCGGGCGTAGAGCAGCCCCGCGAGGCAGGCGAGCGTCGAGGGCGCGGTCTCGTAGTGCAGGAAGAGCGCGTGGACCACCACGAACGCGGGCGTCGTCGCGAGGGCCAGGGCCGTCGGAGCCTCGGCCTCGTCTCCGTCGCTCTCCCGCGCGAGGCGCGCGCCGACGAGCAGCGCGAAGGCCCCCACCGCGGTCGAGAGCGCGCGGCGCAGGAGGAGGTCGTCGCCCAGCGCCGCGCCGGCCACCCCCAGCGGCCAGAACAAGAACGCCCCGAGGTAGCCCGCGAGCATGATGGGCCACATTCGCCCGCCCGCGCAGAGGCTCCATCGCGGCCGGTCGGGCAGCCACAGCGAGTGCACCTCGCCCCGTCGGCAGGTAGGCGCGGCGAGCGCGTCGGTGTTCGCCGCGGCGCCCTCGGGCACCATCAGCACCGTCTGCGCGGGCCCCGGCTGCACCAGCACCTCCTCGCCGAAGGCGCTGAAGCTCCGCCCGAAGCGCAAGCCGAGCGCGAGGTAGACCGCGACGGCGACGGTGAGTACGAGACGACGCAGGCCCAACGCGCGCGAGTCTCCCACGGTTAAGTGTGATCGTGTTGACGTTTCACGCCCCCGCGGTTCATGGTCGCTCGGTGCTTTCGCCGGGGCGCGTGATCCTGCTCGTCGCCGCGCTGCTCGCGGCGGGCTGTCAGCGCCGCGAGGCGCCGCGCGGGTTCCAGGTGAGCCGTGACCTCAACGTCGACGCCGGCTTCGGGCTCAACCCCCGCAGCGGCCCCGCGCCGATGCCCCCCGCGCGCTCAGACCGCTACGGGGGCACCCCCGCGGGCGCCCCGGGCGAGCTCGGCGGGCCCCTCGCGACCCTATCGGCCGAGGCGCGCGCGCGCTTCGACGAGGGGCGGCGCGCCTTCACCACGGAGTTCGACGAGAGCTTCGGCCTCGGCCCCTACTACGAAGAGCGCTCCTGCGCGTCGTGCCATTTTCACCCCGTGGTGGGCGGCACCGCGCCCTCGCGGCTGCTCTGGATCTCCCCGGGGCCTCCGCCGGAGTACGAGACCGAGCACCACCCCGCGCACGCGCTGCCGGGGTGGCCCGCGCGCAGGCCCCCGCCCGGCGCGAGCTACTCGCGGCCGCGGCCCCTCTTCGGCCTCGGGGTCATCGAGGCCGTGCCCGACGCGGTGATCGTGGCGGGCTGCGACCCTGACGACCGCGACGGCGACGGCGTGCGCGGCCGACCGTCGGTGCACGAGGGCCAGCTCCTGCGCTTCGGCGCCAAGGCCCACCAGCGAACGGTGCGCGACTTCGCGCAGAACGCGCTCTTCGACGACATCAACATCACCTCGGGGCACGACCGCTTCTTCGGCGAAGACCGAGACGAGGTCCCCGACCCAGAGGTGTCAGACCGCTTCGTCGACCTCGTGGCGGAGTACGTGCGCGGCCTCGCGCCTCCCCCGCGCGCGTCGGAGCACCCCGCCGGCGAGGCGGTGTTCAACCGCGTGGGCTGCGTCACCTGCCACCGCAGGGACCTCGGGCCGCAGGCGCCCGGAGCGTTCACCGACCTCTGCCTGCATGACATGGGCGCCGCGCTCGACAACCACATCACCGACAAGGCCGCGCGCGGGCCTGACTTCCGCACGCCGCCCCTGTGGGGCCTGCGGCACCAGCGCACGCTCCTGCACGACGGGCGCGCGAGCAGCCCCACCGAGGCCATCCTCGCGCACGGCGGCGAGGCCGCCCCCGCGAGGGACCGCTTCAACGCCCTCACCCCCGCCGACCGCGACGCGCTGCTCGCGTTCCTTCAATCTCTGTGACGCGCCCCAAGGCCCTCTCCGCCGCCCCGCCCGAAGCGATCATCGCCGTCGCGTTCGCCCTCGCGGCGGTGGCCGTAGGGCTCTCGGGCCGCCTCCCCGACGACGAGGGCTACCTCACCTACCTCGGCGCGCGCCTCGTCGCGCGGGAGCCCCTCGCGGGGGTCTTCTTCCAGAAGATCCACCCCTCCGCCAGCGCCTTCTACGCACCCTTCGCGGCGCTCGGCTGGCGCGCCTTCCTCGTCGCCCACGCCCTCACCGCGGGCGCCGCGGTGTACCTCCTGGGCGTCGCCGCGCGGCGGTGGTCCACCGGCCCCGCGTGGCTGCCCCCGCTGGTCCTCGTGTGCTCCCCGCTCTACCTCGTGAGCGCCGCCACGGGGCAGTCCAACAGCTTCGCGGTGTTCCTCTTCGTCGCGGTGCTGACGCTCCTCGACGGGCCGCCCGCCGCCCGCGCCCTCGCCGGCGCGCTCGCCGCCGCGGGTCTCTGGTCGCGCTACGAGCAGGCCCCGTACTTCTTCGCGCTGGTGGGCTTCGACGTCTTCTACCGCCGCCGCGCGCACGCCGCCCTGGGCTTCGCCTCCGTCGTCGCCCTCTACCTCCTCGCGGGCGCGCTCTACCACGGCTCGGCCCTGTGGCTCGTCTCTCGGCCCCCGGTGCTGCTCCGCGAGACCGCCCCCACCACGATGACCGAGCTGGCGCTCGGCCGCGAGGGCGTCGCCTCGCTGCTCGTCGGCCTCTCGCTGGTCACCCCCCTCTGGGGCTCCGCCGCGATGCTCCGCCGGGGGGCCTCGACCCCGATGCTGCGCTGCCTCGCGCTGACCCTCGGGCTGGCGCTCTGCGCGCAGCTCGCGCTGCCTCGCCTCGGGCGGCTCTTCAACTTCGACTACACCGCGCGCTACTTCCTCTGTCACCTCCCCGCCGTCGCGCTCCTCGCGGGCGCCTACGCGGGTGACCCCTCGCCCTCGCGCCCCCGCGCCGTCGCCCTCGCGCTCGCCGCCGCGGCGCTGTCGGTCGAGCTGTGGGGCACCCCCTTCGCGACGGTGGCGGGCCCCCTCGCGGTGAGCACATTCGCCCTCGCGCTGCTCCCGCGCCGCGGGTGGACGCTCGCGGGCATCGCGCTAGCGCTGGCCCTCGCGGCGCCGGTCATGGGGTGGCGCCACACCTCCGCGCGACCCACGCCGGGCCTCGACGCCGCCCTGGACGCCGTCCTGCGCGCGCCGCGGGGCACCGCGGTCTACACCAACGCGCACAACCTCCAGGCCCTCATCGACGCCCGGGGCGCGAGCGTGAGGGCGCGCTTCCTCGCGGGCTACGACATCGTCATCGAGCTCGGTGAGGAGCTCGGCGGGCGTCGCAGCGCCCAGTCCGACGCGGTGTTCCGCGCGCTGCGCCCGATGCTCTACGGCCGCGCGCTGTGGCCCTGTGATTTCCCCCACCGCCCGCCGGTGGGGAGCCTGCTGGTGCTCACCCGCGACCCGCGCGTGCGCGAGGTCTACGCGCTCGACCCGTGGATCGCCGCCTCGGAGCGCGTGCTCTCGGCGGCGTCGGTGGAGGTGTGGCGGTTGCGGTCGCCCGTGACGGTGCCTCGGCGAGAGCCCCCGGCGTACATGTCCAGGTCGACCTTCGAGCTGCCCTGCGTAGACGGGACCCCACCGTGATCGTCTCGTCGCACAACGAGTGGGACCCGCTGGAGGAGGTGCTGGTCGGTCGCCTCGACCACGCCGCCGTGCCGCCCTGGCACCCGGTGGAGCGCGCCCGCGGGCTCGAGGGTGTGGCCGCGCTGGCGCTCCGGGCGCTCTCGGGCCGGGCCTACCCCTCGCTGCTGCGCCGCAACGCCGAGCGCGAGCTCGAGGGCTTCCTGCGGCTGCTGGAGCGCGAGGGGATCACCGTGCGCCGCCCCGACGTGCAGGACCATACCCGCGAGGCCCGCACGCCCTTCTGGTCGTCTACGGGCTTCTGCACCGCGAGCCCGCGGGACCTCTTGCTCGTGGTCGGAGACGAGCTCATCGAGGCCCCCTCGCCGTGGCGCGCGCGCTACTTCGAGGGCTACGCCTACCGCTCGCTCCTCAGGGAGTACTTCTCCAAGGGCGCCCGCTGGACCGCCGCGCCGAAGCCCCAGCTCTCCGACCCGCTCTACGACCCGTCGTACCGCGCGCCGCGCGAGGGAGGCGCCCCACGCAGCGTCATCACCGAGTGGGAGCCGGTCTTCGAGGCGGCGGACTTCGCCCGCTGCGGCCGCGACCTCTACGTCACCCTGGGCAACGCGACCAACCGCGCCGGGGTCGAGTGGCTGCGACGTCACCTCGGCGACGGCTACGAGGTCCACGAGTTCCCGTCGAGGTGCCCGACGCCGATGCACATCGACACGACCTTCATCCCGCTGCGTCCGGGCTTCGCGATGGTCAACCCGGCCTTCGCCGACCGCTCGCGCCTGCCCGAGGCCCTCCGCGGCTGGGAGCCCGTCAGTCCTGCAGGAGTTCACGCAGCCGGGCGGTGTCGACCTTGCCCGTCGCCCCCCGCGGAATCGCATTCTCGTCGGGTAGCAGCGCCCACACGGACGGCACCTTGAAGCTGCTGAGCACCTCACGTGCCGCCCGCTGAAGTTCGGCGGTGGTGGCGGCAGAACGGCACACTACGGCAGCACCCACCCGATCGCCCTGGGGGCCGGGCACATTGGTGACGAACGCAGCGGCCACCACATCGAGAATGCGCAGGCCTTGCTCGACCTCCGCAGGGTATACCGTGGCTCCGCTGACCTTGAACATGTCGTCGCAGCGGCCGTGCTGATAGAGGAATCCCCCGCTGTCGAAGTGGCCGAGATCGCCGGTGGGGTAGTAGCCGTCTGGGGTGAACACGTTCTCGCGGCTACGACGGCAGATGCCCCGCAGCACGTGGGGGCCGCGGATCTGGATCATCCCGATCGCACCCGCGGGCAACTCCACGCCGGTCTCGGTGTCGACGATGCGTACCTCCATTCCGGCGAAGGGTTTACCGCAACTGCCCCATGCTTCCGTCGGCATGTCGGTGTCGGCAGGATATCCGCAGTACGGGCCGAACGACTCGGTCATCCCGAACAGGTTCGCGCGGGCACCGGGTCGCGCGCGGAGATGTTGCGGGAGCAGTGCTTCCAGGCTGCCCGGCCGCAGGCTGAGCTCGATACCGGAGTCCGGCAGGTGACGTGCCAGCGCCTGAGCCTGATCCGGCCAACCGCGGAACAGTGTCACCCGCTCGTCGGCCAGTAGTCGCAGGGTCGAATCAGGCTGTGGGAGAGCCTCGGTGATCAGGGTGGCGCCGGCGACGAGCGCGGAGATCAGGCCGCCTGCGAATCCGCCGACCCAGAAAAGCGGCATCGGCAGGTACAGGCGGGTCTGGGCGTCGATGCAGCGCGCGGCCTGACCCGCCCGCACCGCCGCGATCGCGTTTCCGTGCGAGTGCCGGACTCCCTTCGGTGGGCCACTGCTCCCGGAGGTGAACAGGATCGCCATCTCATCCGCCGGCCGCACGCCGCGCGACATCGCCTCGGAGATCGTGGAGGCCGGCGGCTTGGCGTGCAGCGCCGCGACCTGCCCGGCGGTCCACACCTGTCTCGTATACACATCACCGCGCCC
>JAEYZO010000162.1 GCA_023428035.1 Pseudomonadota bacterium
CTCCCACTCCAAGCCCTGCATCGCCGCGTAGATCGCGCTCCCCGGCGCGTAGGGCGACGCCCCCACGAAGGTCGGGAAGAAGCTCAGCGCCCGCACCAGCCTCGGCTCCCGGAGGTACCGACGCACCAACGACTCCATGCTGAGCTCGCCGCCGAAGCCCAGCATCCCCCCCGTGTACCGAAGGAGGTCCGTGAGGTGCTCCATCGGCTGGGTCATCACCGCCCGCACCGTGTCGTCCCAGAACCTCTCGACGTCGACCCGGTAGCGGTCCCACGCCCGCAACTCGTCGGGCGCGACCCTCCGTACCTCCTCGCGCATCCGGTCGGCGTCGCCGTAGAGGTTCAGAGCGTCTCCATCCGGGAACACGAACCTGAAGTGCGGATCGACCCTCAGGAGCTCCACGTCGTCGTCGAGCCTCCTGCCCGCGAGCGCCCAGAGCTCATCCAGCATCGGTCGCCCGGTCAGCACGCTCGGCCCGCGGTCGAAGACGTGCCCCGCCTGCTCGCGCATCCTCGCCCGCCCGCCGGGCTGGTCGTTGCGCTCGCACACCGTCACCGACCACCCCCGCGCCGCGAGTCGGACCGCCGCAGCGAGACCCCCGAAGCCCGCCCCGATCACCACCGCTCGCCGCATCCACCGCTCCTCAGCGCCCGCGCACCCGACGACCGTCACGCACCATAGCCCATCGCCCCGCCGACCCGGGATACGATCCGCGCCGACACCGAGGGAGAGCGCCCATGCAAGACGACCCGACGCGCGCGGCCGTGACCGCCGCCGCCTACCCCGACGGCCACGAGCTCCCGGGCCTCACCGTCGCCCCCGGGCCCCGCAAAGGCTCGCCCCGCGCCGTCATGCGCTCCGCCGCCGAGGAGTACCGCGACCTGCCCCTGCGCGTGCTCGCTGGCACCCTCCCCGCGGACCTCCGCGGCCACGTCTTCACCGCCGGGCCGCGCGTGCACGTCGGCACCCCCGCGCTCAGCTCCGACGGGGTCGTCTACCGCCTCGACCTCGGTCGCGCTCCCGCCATGACCTCGGCCGTGATGCGCACCGCGAGCTGGTACGTGCACCGCGCCGTGAACCGCCTCGGGTACCTCAAGCGCTTCCTCGTCGACCACCGCCTGCACGAGTTCCGCGAGGTGGGCCTCGGGCAGATGTCCCTCACCCTCGGCGCCAAGGAGATCCCCAACACCGCGCCGGTGCTCATCCCCTCCAGCGGCCGGCTCATCGTCACCACCGACGCGCAGCGCCCCTGGCAGATCGACCCGAAGACCCTCCGCGCCGTCTCCCCCATCGGCTACCGCCGCGAGTGGCTCGCCGCGCTGGACTTCCCCTGGATGCTCCCGCTCCTGCAGACCACCGCGCACGCCACCGTCGACCCCGGCACCGACCACCTCTACATCTCGAACCACTCGCCGAAGACCGCCATCACCCGAGCGTTCAGCCACGTCTGCCGCTGGACCGAAGCCGACCCCCGGGTGCGCCACTGGCGCATGGTCGACAGCGAGACCGGCGCCGACATCGCCGTGCAGACGCTCCACCACCTCGCCGTCTCGCGCCACCACGTCGTGATGCTCGACTCGGACTTCCCCGTCGACCTCGCCGAGGCCGTGGCCGCGCTGGTCGAGCCCTGGGTGCCCATCCCCCCCGGGCTCGTCGAGCGGCTCACCGCCAAGGAGACCTCGGCCGTCGCGACGCTCTGGGTGGTGAACAAGTCCGACCTCGTCGAGAGCGACCGCAGCCTCGACCCGAAGGACCCGCCCACGGTGAAGGCCCGCCGCGTCACCCTCGGCCCCGGCGCCCTCCACGTCGCCGTCGAGTACGACGCCCCCGAAGGCACCCTCCGGGTCATCTGCTCGCACACCCCGTCTGAAGACCTCACCCACGTGCTCCGCGCCGGCGAGGAGCTCATCGACGGCTCCCGCGTCGAGCCCTGGGACGACGGGATGCTCACCCCCGTGCCCGTGATCCGCGGGATGGTGGGCGTGCACGACATCGACCTCGCCACCGGCCGCGTCGACTCACGGATGCACGCCCACGACGCCTACACCTGGGGCATGGCGGTCTTCACCCACGCGGGGCTCATCCACGGCGAGCTCCAACGCACGAAGCACCTGTGGTTCAACGCCGGGGGCTTCACCGCCGACCAGCTCCCGAGGTCGCTCTACGAGCTGTACAAGAACCGCGCGGGCCCCATCGAGTCGCTGCCCATCAAAGACGGAATCCCCGCCAGCCTCTTTCGCTTCGAGGTCGACACCGGCGACTTCGACGGCTGGAGCCTGCCTGACGGCTGGTACGCCTTCGGCCCCTGCTTCGTCGGGAGCGACAAGCCCGGCGTCGCCCGCGACGAGGGCTACCTGGTCACCATGGCCCTGAGCGACCCGTCGAGCGCGCTCCCCCCCGGGTCGAGCGGCGACGAGGTCTGGATCTTCGACGCCCAGGACATCGCCAAGGGCCCCATCTGCCGCCTGGGTCACCCGCGCCTCCGCTTCGGGATGACCCTGCACACCCTCTGGCTCCGGGAGCTCCCCGAGGCCCCGAAGGGCAACCGGGTCGATCTCCGCGCCGACCTGGACATCGACGAGATCAAGCGCGCCTACCTCGCCGCCGCCGGGGCCGACGCCCCGCCGCTGCTGCGCGCCCTGCTCGCCCCCTTGCGCCTCGCGATGCGCTACGCGATGGACTTCGACGACCTCCAGCGGCTCATCGAGGCCGAGGTGCTGCCGAACTTCGACGACTGACCCGCCGGGGCAATAGCTCACCGCGGGGGAATGTTGTGTTGCGACGCGGCGCGCGAGGCGCCTACGATCACCGCCGCGCTGAGACCGTGATGTTCGACGTGAGCGGCTACGACGTGAGGGAGTCACTGACCGAAGGCGGCGTCTTCGGGGTGTACCGCGCGCTCAGGCAGGCCGACGGCGCCGAGGTGGCGCTGAAGGTGGTGCAGGCCCTCGACCCCGACGGCAGGCTCGCCGCGCAGCTCCGCCGCGAGCTCGAGCTGTCGCAGGGGATGGACCCCGACGCCGTCGCCCGGGGCATCGCCATCGAGGTGCGGTCCGACCGCCCGGTGCTGGTGCGGGAGTTCCGCGGGGCGGCCACCCTCGGCGCGAGGGTCGCGGCCGGGCCCATGCCCGTCGAAGACTTCTGCCGCGTGGCCCTCGCCGTGGTGCGCGCCCTCTCGGCGGTGCACCGCGGCGGGGTCGTGCACCGCGACGTGAAGCCGTCGAACATCCTCCTCGACGCCGACGGCGAGCGCGCGTGGCTCACGGACTTCGGCATCGCCACCCGCGTCGACGCCGCCGCCACGCAGTCTGAGCACCTCGAGGGCACGCTGCAGTACATGGCCCCCGAGCAGAGCGGTCGCACCCGCCGCGCCGTGGGGCCCGCGAGCGACCTCTACGCCCTCGGGGTGGTCTTCTACGAGATGCTCACCGGCGCGCTGCCCTTTCAGCGCGCCACGGCCCTGGAGTGGGTGCACGCCCACCTCGCGATGGAGCCCCCCGCCCCCCGGGCGGTCAGGGCCGAGATCCCCTCCGCCATCGAGGCCGTCACCCTCAAGCTCCTCGCGAAGGACCCCGACGCCCGCTACCAGAGCTGCGCGGGCCTCGCGGCGGACCTCGAGCGCTGCGCCGCGGCCCTCGCCCGCGGGGCCCCTCTGCACGCCTTCACCCTGGGCACCGAAGACCTGCCCGAGAGGTTCCACCGCCCGCAGGGGCTCGTGGGGCGCACGCGGCTCCTGGCGTCGCTCTGCGACGTCTACGACCGCGTGGCCGAGGGCGACGGCGCCGTGGTGCGCGCCCGCGGAGAGGCCGGCGCGGGCAAGTCCGCCCTCGTGGCCGAGCTGCAGCGCCACGTGGTCGCCCACGGCGGCCGCTTCGCGCAGGGCAAGCACGACCTCCACCAGCGGGGCGTCCCCTACGCCGCGCTCCTCACGGCGCTGCGCCAGGCCGTGCGCTCGCTCCTGGGCTCCGACGCCCCCAGCCTCGCCCGCTGGTCCGCGCGCTTGAACGAAGCCCTGCGCCCCAACGCCGCCGTGCTCGCCGCGGTTATCCCCGAGCTCGCCGCCGTGCTCGGCGCCCTCGAGCCCGTGCCCCCCATCGGCCCCGCCGAGGCCGACGTGCGCTTCCAGCTCGCCTTCCACGCCCTGGTGGGCGCCCTCGCGGGCCCCGGCGAGCCCCTGTGCCTCTTCATCGACGACGCCCAGTGGGCCGACGAGGCCAGCCTCCGGCTCCTCCGCGCGCTCGCCACCCGCTGCCCCGAGCGCGTGCTGCTCCTCACCGCCGAGCGCGACCCCGAGCCCGACCCCGGGGGCCTGCGCGAGGCCTTCTGGAAAGACCTCTCCGACGAGGGCGCGCCGGTCACCCTGGTCGACGTCGGCCCCATCGACGAAGACTCCGTCTGCACCCTCGTCGAGCGGGTGTTCCCATCGCCCGCCCACGACGCCCGGGCCCTCGCCGCCGCGGTGCGCGCCCGCACCCGCGGCAACCCCTTCGCCACGGGGGAATTCCTCGGCGCCCTCGCCGACGCCGGGGTCATC
>JAEYZO010000191.1 GCA_023428035.1 Pseudomonadota bacterium
GCGCTGGCCGTGGCGTCAGGGGCGCGCCCGTCGGAGCCCAGCGCGGAGCCCGGCGGGGGCGGGAGGGTGGTGCGCGCGGCGTCGGCGTGGCGGCTCACCCCGCGGCAGGGAGAGGTGCTCGAGGGCGTGCTGGCGGGGCTCACCAACAAGGAGATCGCGTCGCGCATCCGCTGCGCCGAGGCGACGGTGGAGGTGCACATGACGGCGCTGTTCCGCAAGTCGGGGGCGACGACCCGGGCGGGGCTGGTGAGCGCGGCGCTCGGGGCCTGACGCTCAGGGCTCTTCGAGGTCGCTCAGGTCTGGCGAGGGCGGCGGCGAGGGCGCGAGGGCGCCGAAGCGGCGCGCGACCCAGCGGGCGACGTCGAGGCTCGAGAGCACGCCGATGACGGCGCCGTCGGCGTCGACCACGGGGAGCCGGTGCACGCTCTCCATGGCCATCAGCGCCGCGGCGGCGGTCACCCGCGTGGCCTCGCGCACCGAGAACGCGAGCGGGGTCATCACCTCGGCGGCGGTGGTCGCCGGCGAGGGGAGCACCCGCGAGGGCCAGTCGAAGGGGCCGTCGCTCGACGCCCCCACCTGGTCGGGGTCGCAGGCCGCGCGCAGGAGGTCGGTGTGCGAGATCACCCCGCGGGGGCGGCCCTCCTCGTCGATCACGGGCACCGCGCTGAGGTCGCGGCCGAGGAGGAGCCGCGCCACCGCGTCGCCGTCGACGTCCTCGCGCACGCAGACCACGTCGCGCTCCATGAGCTCGCCCACGGTGTCGGCCGCGGCCTCGTGCTCCGCGGCGTCGGACGTCGCGCGGCAGTAGATCACCCCGCCTCGCCCCGGCCTCGGCGCCCGCAGCGCGACGAAGCACTGACAGTCCTTGCAGCCCTCGGCGTACACGGTCTGCCCCTTGGGGTCGCACTGCACCGTGAGGGTGCGCCGCACCGAGCCGTCGCCCTGCAGCACCCACCGAGCCCGCACCGCCCTCGCGGCGAAGGGCTCGCCTTCGGAGATCTCGCCCATGACCACAGCGCCTCAGCACTCCACGCGCCACGGGCGCGCGCGCGTGATTCCGCTGGAGTTCGCCCTCGCGCTCGCGCACCCGTCGCGCGCCGCGAACCTCGTTCATGAACCCCGTGCGCGAGCCGGGGCGGAGCGCGCCCTCCGCGGGGGCTGCGCCGCGCGCACGATCGCTGCTATCAGTCCGGGGCAGTGATGAGTGACGCGTCGAAGCCCGAGGCGATGAGCGGTCACGGTGTCGTCCGCGCGCCGCGGAGGGTGGTGCTCACGGGCGGCCCGGGCGCGGGCAAGACCGCTGTGCTCGAGGTGGTGCGAAAGCACCTGGGCGACCGCGTGGCGGTGCTCCCCGAGTCGGCGGGGATCGTCTACGGCGGGGGCTTTCCGCGTCGGCCCACGCCCTCGTGTCGACGCGCCGCGCAGCTCGCGATCTTTCACGTGCAAGACCAGCTCGAGCGCCTCGCCCTCGAAGAGTCTCCCGAGCCGCTGGTGCTCTGCGACCGGGGCGTGATCGACGGGCTCGCGTACTGGCCCGGCGAGCCCGAGGAGTTCTTCTCCGCGGCGGGCACCACCCGGGCCGAGGCCCTCGCGCGCTACCACGCCGTGGTGCACCTGCACACGCCTCCCGCCGACGGGGGCTACGACCACAGCAACCCCTTGCGGGTCGAGACCCCCGAGGAGGCGGCGCTGCTCGACGCGCGGCTGGTCTCCGCGTGGGAGGGTCACCCGCGGCGGTACTTCATCCAGAGCGAGGCGGACTTCATCGAGAAGCTCCAGCGGGCGCTGGCGATCCTGCGCGGCGAGGCCGAGGCCTGCGACGAGGCGGCGAGGCTCGCCCCCTTCGCTTGATCGCTCCGCGCGCGGGTGAGAGCCTCGCGCTCGGAGGAGCACCCAGGATGAACGAAGGGACCATGTCTCGGAGGGGCTTCCTCGGGGGCGTCGTGGGGGCGGCGCTGACGGCGGGCTTCGGCCGCGCGCTCATGGGCTGCGGCGGCCCGGATGTGTCGGTGAACATCCGCCGGGTCGACGCGAACCAGCAGGGCGGGGTCATCGTGGTGCGCGCGTCGGTGGCCTTCACCAACCACAAGAACGTGCAGCGCTCGGTGAGCGTGAACCTCCGCCTCAACGCGCCCGACGGGACGCTGATCGGCCAGAGCGACGAGTCGCTGGTGATCCAGCCCGCCGAGCTGATCTGTTATTGCTACAACGTCCCGCTGCCGGGGAGCCTCTCGATGACCGGCGCGACGCTCACGGTCACGGTCGCGGACGAGAGCGCCACGGCCACGCTGAGCGGGCTGAGCTCGGGCGACCTCCCGAGCTGCGCGGTCACCTGCAACTACTGAGGGCGGTGCGAGGGTCAGATGTTGACGCTCGCGGGCACCTCTGACGGTCGCAAGAAGGGGTAGGGCAGGCGTCGCGTCGCGTCGGCGCTGGCGATGGCGCGGTCGAGGGCGTCGAGCTCGTCGCGGAAGGCGCTCGCGAGGGCGTCGGCGCGGTCGTCTCCGAAGCGGGGGTAGTCGCCGAGGCGGGTGTAGTGGATGCCCGACAGCTGGTAGACGGTGTCGGCCTGCAGGAAGAGGCAGTCCCACGGGGGCATGAGGGCGAGGAGGTCTTCGTCGGTGGCGTCGGCGGAGCTCGGGGGAGGGCCCCAGCAGGCGCCGGCGGTGTTCGCGCCCCAGCCGAAGTAGGGGTACTGCGGAAAGTTCACGGCGGCGTGCTGCGCGCTGCCCGTGTGGATGATGTTGGCGAGCCAGGTGACGAGGTCGGCGACGGTCTCGACGGGGCGCACGGAGCGGAGGTTTCCGCCGATGGGGCTGGCGACCTCGGCGACCCAGGCGCGGAGCTCGGGGTCGGCGCTCACCGCGGCGTCGGTGGGGTAGAAGCGCCGCGCGTAGCCGTCGACGAAGCGCTCGATCACCGCGTAGAGGGCGGTCACGTCGTCGCGGTAGGGGTACTCCGCGAGGGTCGCGGGGTCGTCGACGCCGCGGGCGCGGAGCTCGTTGGCGGGCGCGCGGTCTTGCAGGGAGCACCGGTCGAGGGCGACGCGCACGAGGCTCGCGGCGACGTCGATGCGCGCGGAGAAGACCCGGTCGATGACGCCCTCGGGGGCGATGAGCGAGGTCTTGGCCGACTCGTTGATGGCGAAGGTGCCGACGAGGTGCGGCTCGATGAGCTTACGGAGCGGGTGGGCGTCGGCGACGTTGCGACGGAGGGCGACGCCGACGGCCTCCATGACCATGTGGGTGAGGCCGAGGTGCTCCATGGTCTCGTGGATGTTGGCGTCGGCGACGTTGAGGCAGTAGCGGGCCATGGCCCAGGCGTTCCCGTCGGCGGGGGTGAGCACGGGGTCGCCGGGGGAGAGCTGGATCGCGAGCGGCAGGAGCGGCCCGGTGTGCGAGGAGAAGAGGGCGCGGGCGCCGCAGAGGTACTTCTGGCGCCCGAGGTAGCGGTTGCAGGGCGCGCCGTGGAGCACGGTGAAGTCGAGGGCGAAGAGGCGCCCTTCGGCGAGGGCGGCGGCGAGGGAGCCCGTGGAGAACACGCGCGACCAGTGGTCTTCGGTGACGGGGAGGTCGTCGGGCAGGCGCGCGACGCGGTGGAGTGACATGGGGTTGGCGCCGCCGACGCGCTGCCACGCGAAGAGGAGGTCGGCCTCGTCGGGGTGTTGTTGCAAGCGGGTGAGGAGCGGTGGGGGGG
>JAEYZO010000200.1 GCA_023428035.1 Pseudomonadota bacterium
ACGCGACGCTCCGCCTCGACGGCGCCCAGGGCCTGGAGCATCGCCGCGGCGTCGCCCTTCATCGCGTCGGCGTCGGTGAGGAACATCACCGCGACGGCGCACCCTGGCACGAGCAGCGGGAGGTGACGGGCCACCACCAGAGCGTCTCCGCCGTTGTTGCCGGGCCCGACCAGCAGACCGACACGCGGGCGAGGTTGGTCGCCGAGGAGCCGAGCGATCCCCTCGGCGGCGCCGCGACCGGCGTTCTCCATCAGGAGCACCCCGGGGACCCCGCGCGCGATGAGCTCGGCGTCGATGGCGCGCACCGCGTCGCGGCCCAGCAGCGGGAGGTCTGCGCTCACGGGCCCAGGTCGGTGCGGCCGGCGAGGGTCCAGCGGCCGATGGTGCCGCCCGTGCGCGTGGCCTCGGTCACGTCGGTCCACGCGGGCGTCGGCGAGGGCCCGCAGTGACTGCCGATGACGTCGATGATGTACACGTCGGTGTCGCCCTCCATCGGGGCGCCCGCGGGGCCGAAGTAGTAGTCGACCACGTCTTGCGACATGTCGCCGACGACGCCGCGCTTCCAGTTGAGGCCCCAGCGCGTGTCGACCCTGCGCAGCCGGCGCACGAGCTCGAAGAGGAACTCGTTGTTGCCGCCGGTGTCGCGGCACGACGCGTTGAAGAGGTCGGGGCGCTCCTCGGCGGTGCGACGCACGGTGTCGAGCATGTTGGGCAGCGGCACGGGGGCCGTGCCCAGGTCGGGCGGAGGGCCGCTGTCCACCGGCGGCCCGGCGTCGATCGGGGTGCCGTCGAAGCCCGCGAGGGTCCAGGTCGAGGGCTCGCTGCTGCGGTCGATCCACGCGGCGTCGGGCGGCGCGTCGACGCCCGACACCCCGCAGGCGCGGGCGATGACGTCGACCTTGTAGACCTCGCTCCGGCCCTCGGGGCACCCGTCGCCGTGGAAGTACGTGAGGATGTCGACGGTGACGCCGGCGCCGCTGCGCTCGAGGCCCCAGCGCGGGTCTCCCGCGCGCAGACGTCGCAGCACCTCGAAGAGGAACTGGTGCGTGCCCCCTCGGGCGGGGCAGGAGTTCTGGAGCCAGTCGGGGTGCGCCGACGCGACCTCGCGCACGACCGACTCTCGCGAGGGCAGCGCCGTCGGAGGCCGCGCGACCGGCGCAGGGAGGCTGCACGAAGGCACGTCGATCGGTACGGGCACGTCGATCGGTACGGGCACGTCGATCGGCGCCGGGACATCCGCTCCGGCGTCGCGAGGCGCGACCCGGTCCGTCACCGTCGGAGCGTCGCCCTGCGCATCGCCGCTCGTGCCCGCGTCTCCGCTCACCGTTTCGGTCGGCTCGTTGGCCGCGCAGCCGAGGAGCAGCGCCGCCAGCGCCGCGATGCGCCATCCCGTCATGGCGACGACGCTACACCCTCGCTCAGGCTTCGAGCACCACCACCGCCGCCGCGACCCCGGCGTCGTGGGTGATCGACACGTGGGCCCTCGCGATCGCCATCGACTCCGCCCGCTCCCTCGCGGCCCCGTGAAAGCGCAGCCCCGGCGGAGACGGCCGCGCCGACACCACCTCGACGCTCTGCCAGCCCACCCCGTCGGGAACCCCGAGAGCCTTGAGCCCCGCCTCCTTCGCGGCGACCCGCCCGGCGATCCACTCGGCCCTCCGCGGCGTGCGCGGGGCGTCTGCGCGTTCTGACTCCGTGAGCACCCGCGCCTCGATGCGGTCGCCCCAGCGCGCGATCAGCCCCTCGATGCGCGCGATGCCTACGACGTCGATCCCCAGGCCGACGATCACCGCTCCGCGGAGCCCCGGTCGATCGCGTCGCGCATCGCGCGCACGGCCTCGGCCACCCCGACGATCACCGCGTCGGCGACGATCGCGTGGCCGATGTTCAGCTCCACCAGGTGCGGCAGCGCGGCGATGGGCCCGACGTTGCCCGTGGTGAGCCCGTGCCCCGCCGCGAGCCGTAACCCCCTCGCGTGCGCCAGCTCCGCGCCGAGGCGCAGGGCGTCGATCTCGTTCACCACCGCCCCGCCGACGGCGTTGGCGTAGTCGCCGGTGTGCAGCTCCACCTGGTCGGCGCCGACCAGCGCCGAGGCGTCGAGCTGCGCCTCGTCGGGCGCCACGAAGAGCGAGACGCGCACCCCCGCGTCCTGCAGCTTCGCGGTGAACACGCCGATGGCCTCGCGGTGCGTCACCACGTCGAGGCCGCCCTCGGTCGTGCGCTCCTCCCGCCGCTCGGGCACGAGCGTCACGTGGTCGGGGCGCGTCTCGAGCGCCACGCGCAGCCCGTCGGCGGTGGCGGCGGTCTCGAGGTTGAACACCCCGCGCACCACCTCGCGCATCACCCGCACGTCTCGCTCGGTGATGTGCCGGCGGTCCTCGCGCAGGTGCAGGGTGACCCCATCAGCTCCCGCGCGCTCGGCGGCGATCGCGGCCTCGACGGGGTCGGGGTAGCGCGTGCCCCGCGCGTTGCGGAGCGTGGCGACGTGGTCGACGTTGACGTGGAGCGCGACGCGCATGGTGTGTTGCCTCTCAGCCCCTCAAGAGCCCCCGCGCGATGACCACCCGCTGGATCTCGCTCGTGCCCTCGTAGATCATCGTGACCCGCGCGTCGCGCAGGTGTCGCTCCACCGGGAACTCCCGGGTGTAGCCGTTGCCCCCGAGCACCTGCAGCGCCCGGTTGGTGACCCGCACCGAGGTCTCGCTCGCGAAGACCTTCGCCATCGCGGCCTCCTGCGAGAAGGGCCGACCCGCCTCCTTCAGCGAGGCCGCGCGGAGCACCAGCAGGCGCGCCGCGTCGAGCTCCACCCTCGAGTCCGCGAGCATCCACTGGATGGCCTGGAAGTCCGCGATGGGCCGGTCGAACTGCCGCCGCTCCTTCGCGTAGGCGAGCGCCACGTCGAGCGCGGCCTCGGCGATGCCCACGGCCTGGGCGCCGATGCCGACGCGGCCGCCGTCGAGGGCCATCATCGCGATCTTGAAGCCGCCGCCCTCGCGGCCGAGGAGGGCGTCGAGGGGCACCGCGCAATCATCGAAGCTCAACGGCACCGTGCTCGACGCGCGGATGCCCATCTTGTCTTCGTGGCGGCCGACCTTGAGCCCGGGCGCCCCTCCCTCGACGAGGAAGGCCGAGAGCCCTCCGGTGCCCGCGCCGCCGGTGCGCGCCCACACCACGAAGACCCCCGCGCGGTCGCCGGAGGTGATCCACTGCTTGTCGCCGCGCAGCACCCAGCGGTCGCCCTCGCGCGTCGCGGTGGTGCGCATCGCGCCCGGGTCGCTGCCCGCGCCGGGCTCGCTCAGCGCGAAGCTGCCCGCCTCGTACTCGCCCCCCGCGAGGCGGGGCACGTAGCGCTCGCGCTGCGCGTCGGTGCCGAAGGCGTTGATGACCTCGCCGACCATGTTGGTGACGGCCATGGTCACCGCGGTGGAGGCGCAGCCGCGGGCGACCTCGATCATCGCGAGGGCGTAGGCCACGGGCCCGGCCTCGGCGCCGCCGAGCGACGCGGGGAGGTTCACGCCCATCAAGCCCAGCCCGGCCATCTCGCGCAGCACCTCGGCGGGCACCCGCTCGGCGCGCTCGAACTCCGCGGCGCGGGGCGCGAGGGCCTTCTGCGCGTAGCTCCGCGCGGTGTCGCGCACCAGCGACTGGGTCTCGTTGAGGTCGAAGTCCATCGCGCGCTCTCTCTCGGGGTCAGGGGATCGCGACCAGGGCGCGGGCGTACCACGACCCGGGGCTCGGGAGGCGCCAGCCGCGGACCTCTCGCACCACGCAGTCGGTGCGCTCCAGCGCCTCGGGGGAGCCCGCGCTGGCGCCCGCCGCGGCGATCGACCCGTCGGGCGCGACGGTGACGTAGACGCTCAAGGGGCTGGCGTCGCCGGCGCGACAGGCCGCGAGGGCCGCGTGCCGCTGGCGGAGGGTGTTGGCGAAGCGCGCCGCCGGGAGCTCGGTGGGGGGC
>JAEYZO010000211.1 GCA_023428035.1 Pseudomonadota bacterium
GCACTACCGCCTGGCGCGGCTCGACCTCCCCTCAGCTCCCGCGCCCGCCGCGCGGCGGTTCCGGGTCGTCGCGCTCCTGGGCTGGGGCCTCGCGATGCACGCCTTCCCCGCCGTCACGGCCTCGCTCCACCTCGCCCGCTGAGGGCGTCGCGTCAATTTCCCTTCGCCCCTACCTCCAGATCGACGCAACCCCCGTCTTTCCGAGAGTAGGAGCTCACTCCGTTCGGCGGTACCCCCGTCGATCCGAGTGAAGGTCTTCACTCCGTTCGGCGGTACCCCCATCGATCCGAGTGAAGTTCAACGCGCCGCGTCAACCGTCGAGGTCCGGTCGCCGGTCCCCCATCCCCACGGCCCAGCCCATCGTGTAGCGGGCGTTCACGTCGCTCCGCGGCTGCAAGCGCTCCCGGCCCTCGCCGTCTCTCCACACGAAGGCGTCGACCCCGTAGGGACCGCGGTAGCCCTCCCGCGCCAGGGCCGCGGTCGTCTCGTCGAAGGTCCGCTCCAGCTCCGAGCGCCACCACGCGTCGAGCTCCCAGCGCTCCGTCGACACCCACGCCCCCGCCGCGTCGCACGCCTGCCGCGTGAGCGCTCCCCGCTCTGTACTCCCCTCGCCGATCCACCCGTGCAGCGCGAGGTCGACCACCCGCTCGACGTGGGGCTCGACCATCACCCCGCCCGTGTTCATCGAGCGGCGCAACCACCCCACGTGACGCTCCACCGTGAGCTCATCCCTCGTCCGCAGGTGGAGCCTCCCGCGTCCCGCGTAGCTCCACGGGCGCTTCAGGAGCCACCCCCCGTCGGGCCACTCCCCGCTCAACACCCCATCGAGCTCGCGCGCCTCGGTGACGTAGCGCGCGCCTTCGAGGTGCAGACCCAGCTCCACCGCCCACGCGCGGTGGTTCACCCGCGCCACCACCGCCGGGCTCACCGACGACTCCACCCTCGCGCCGCGGGAGTCCAGCGCCCGCCGCGCCCACGGGGTCACGCACCACGCCACCCCGTCGAGCCCCGCGGCCTCGCCCTCGTCCTCCGGGAACACCACCGCGTCCCCAGCGGGAACGAGCGCCCCTCGCAGCCGCGACGCGAGGCCCTTCATCCGGTCGAGCTCCACCCGCGACGGCCACGGGCGCGTGCCGCGCGACATCTCCTCCTCCGCGTCGAAGTTCAACACCCACGCCCGCCGTCGCATCGCGGCGCGCTCTATCACAGCCCGTTGCCCGAGCCCCTCCACGGCCTCACCCTTCGCGCTCCCCATGAGCCTCGACACGCCCCCCGCCGGGCTCTTCGCCCTCGGCACCGCGATCGCCTGGGTGACCGTCACCGCCCTCGGCCGCCTCCTCCGCGGAGGCCCCTACGCCACCTTCCTCGCCGTCCTCCTGGGCGTCCACTCGCTCTCGTCGGTGAGCGTGTTCCGTACGGTGGGCCCCGCGTGGCCGCTCTTCGTGTGGCTCCAGCTCGCGGTCTTCACCCACTTCGCCCTGCTCATCCGACCGCGCCTCCGGGGCGCGCTCTACCGCTCCCTGGTGAGCATCCCCGGGTCCTTCTTCGTGGGCGCGGCCTTCCTCGCGATCCCGTGGTCCATCGCCCGGGGGCTCGGCTTTCACCCCTGGGGTCAATGGATCCCCCTCGCCCTCGCCGCCCTGGGCCTCGTGGATTCTCTCTGGGCCCCCGAAGACACCCGCGACCTCTGGCTCGACCGCGAGGTCGTCCCGACGCTCCGCCGCCACGCCGCCAAGGGAGCCCCCGACGCGCGCCCCCTGCGCGTCGTGCAGATCACCGACCCCCACCTCGGGCCCTTCATGTCCGTCGCCGGCCTGCACGCCATCTGCGCCCGCGCCGTCGCCCGCGACCCCGACCTCGTGCTCCTCACGGGAGACCTCCTCACCATGGAGTCTCAGCGCGACCCCGCGTGGCTCACCGCCGCCCTCGCGCCCCTCAAGGCCCTCGAGGGCCGCACCTTCGCCTGCCTCGGCAACCACGACCACGAGGCCCTCGACACCGTGCGCTACGCCCTCGCGCAGACGGGGGTGACCCTCCTCGTCGACGACATGACCGTGGCCGAGACGCCCGCGGGGCCCGTCGAGGTCCTCGGCTTCGACTTCCACTTCCGCGACCGCGCCGCGAGGATGAAATCCGTGACCGACCGCTTCCCTCGCGCCGACGGAGTGCCCCGCGTCGCGATGCTCCACGACCCCGGAGCCTTCGCCCACCTCGCCCCCGACGCTGCCGACCTCGTGCTCTCGGGCCACACCCACGGCGGTCAGCTGGGTCTCCTGCGCCTGGGCCTGCCCGGCACCTTCGTCAGCGCGCTCACGAAGATCCCCGACCACGGGCCCTGGGCCCTCGGCACCGCGCGGCTCTACGTGCACCGCGGCACGG
Source organism: Pseudomonadota bacterium (assembly GCA_023428035.1). Classification (GTDB taxonomy): domain Bacteria; phylum Myxococcota_A; class Polyangia; order Polyangiales; genus JAEYZO01. The sequence continues at coordinate 2,380 of JAEYZO010000211.1, forward strand.
GGCACTACGGCTTTCCGCTCCGCATCGGCGTCCCCCCCGAGCGGAGCCTGTTGAACGTCCACGGCCTGTGGCGCGCCGAAGCGTGAGCGTCACCGTCGCCCCGCTCCCGCGCGGGATGGGCCGCGAGACCCGCGCCCGCCGAGCCGCCCGCGAGGCCCTCGCCGCGGTGATCTGGAACCCCGACGGCACCCGACGTCTCCCCTCCGAGCGCGCGCTGCTGAGCGCCATCGAGGCGTGCGACCGCCGAGACCTCTGGTGGGTCTGCGAGGCCTCGAGCGCGGGGCCCGTGTACCAGCTCCCGACGCGGGAGTGGGTGCGCGCCCTCGCGCGCTTCGTCACGAAGGTGAAGGCGCGCACCGTGTTGGAGGTCGCCGCGGGAGACGGCTTCGTCTCGGCCTGCCTCGCGCGCGCGCTGCCCGCGGTGAAGGTCGTCGCCACCGACGACCACTCGTGGAAGCGCCCCGCGGCCCGCATGAACGACGCCGACCGCACGGAGTTCGCGGGGGTCGACTTCGCGGGCATCACCCCCGCCCCCACCGTGCAACGGATGGCCGCCACCGCCGCCGTGACGCGGTACGCGCCCGACCTGACCCTCGTGGTGTGGGCGCCGCCGGGCTCGCTGGTGCGCCGCGTGGTGCGCGCCGAGCGCTCGTCGCTGGTGCTCGACCTCGGCGTCGACGGCTTCACGGGAGACACGTCGGCGTGGCGCTACCGCAAGGAGTTCCTCGAGGGGCCGCTGGTGACCCGCGCGCTGTGCAGGCTCGACGCGCGCCCGAGCGAGGGCCGCGCGACGCACGCGACGCTCTACTACGGCCGCGCCCACCCCGACCACGGCGTCGAGTGACCCCTACGGGCGCACCCGCACCGCGCTCCCCAGCGCGGCCCGCAGCCGCGTGAGCACCGCCGTGCGCGTGGGCTCCCCCGCGGCGCGCGCGGGCACCACCCTGAAGCTCCCCTCGTCGTAGCTCACCCACACCGCGTTCGCGGCGAGGTCGGCGAGGCGCACCCGGCCCGGCTCGCTCAGGTCGAAGCTCGCGTGGAGCACCGCCCCGTCGCGCATCGACACGTCGTAGACCCACGGGTTCGAGGCCACCATCGACGGCGTCACCCCCGCGTGAAAGCCCGCCCCGTAGGAGCTCACGAGCGAGCCCAGCGACCACGCCACCGCCGCGTCGCCGCGGGGGCTCCGCCTCCGCTCGACGAGGCCCACCCGCTCGGGGCCCATGATCAGCACGAGGTCGGCGCCGGCGTCGATCAGCGCGTCGACGAGCTCGCGGCGCGCGCGGCTCTCCCTCGCGGGGCGCTCCCTGCCCACGTGGAGGCCGAACACCAGCACGTCGCACTCAGCCCGCGCCTCGCGCACCGCCGTGAGCAGCGCCTCGCTCGACGCGCGCCCGAGCGAGGGCCGCGCGACGCAC
>JAEYZO010000321.1 GCA_023428035.1 Pseudomonadota bacterium
CGCCCGGCCCGCGCGATCACCCCCGGCGGCAGGGCGTTCGCCGCGAGCACGCCCATCCCGAGGTTCGCCGCGAGCGCCCCGAGGCCCGCCGCGAGGATGGTCTTCTTGCCCCCGAAGCGGTCGGCCAGGGGGCCGTTGATGACGAAGGAGATCCCGTACACCACCGTGCCCACGGCGTAGATGTTCGAGAACTGCTCGTTGTCGAAGAGGTAGTCCGCCGCGCGGTTGAGGTTGTACCGGCCGAAGTACAAGAACGCGTAGGTCAACCCCACGGGGAACCAGTTGCGGAACCGCCGCGCGCGGAAGGCCCCCGAGTGGCCGAGCTCGACCTTCGGCAGCCGCGTCACCACCAGAGTGATCGCCCCGAGGAGGAGCAGGATCGGGAGGAGTTCCGAGAGCCAGTTGGGCATCGCGCCGCGAGGATCACACGGCGCGCCACCCCGTTGGGAGTGCCTACCGGGGTACGGCCTCTCCCCGCCGCGGCAACCTCACCACCCCGTCACCGTCGAAATCCACCCACACCGGGTTGGTGAAGCCCACCGCCCTCGCGTCGCGCAAGGGCAGCACGTCAGGCAGCGGCGCCGTCGCCTCGGCCCACGCCCCGATGGCCGCGTCGTGGTAGACGGGCACCGCGAGGTCGCCCTCCCAGCGCACCCCATCGCGGGGCGCCCCCGTCACGCGGACGACGTGCACCACCTCGTCGTCGCGCCACACCTCGACGCGCTCGACGGGCACCCACGCGGGCGCGGTCACCCGTACGTGCGCCTGCAGGATCACCCCGTGCGTGCGCCGCGGCGCCGTGAGCAGCGCCCCCGGAGAGACCTCGTTCACGGTGACCTCGACGAAGGGCCCCGAGCCCACGGTCACCGCCCCCGTACGCAGCGCCTCGACCACCCGCGCCGCGAGCGTCGCCCGGGGCTCCGTGGGGGTGCGCACCCAGGTCACGGGCCATCCCGCCTCTTCGTAGAGCAGCCGGTGCGAGTCGCTGTTGCCCGTGGCCGTCACCCTCTGCCCGCGGCGGCCGAGGCCGATGAGGTCGACGAGGCCCTCACGCACCCGCGCGGGAGACTCCAGCCAGAGCCCGTTGAAGACCTCGAGGGCCTCGAAGCCGTCGGCGAAGCGATCGCCCGCCTCGCCCGTCGCGGCGTCGAAGCGCGTGAGGTCGAAGTACCCGATGCGCGGCGCCATGCGCGCGTGGTTCACCTGGAGGATGTCTGCCCCCGAGGCGCGTATGCCCTCGAAGAGCGCGCTCGGAGCGAGGCCGTAGTAGGGCGGCGTGGCCTCTTCGGGCGCCGCGTCGACGCCAGGCGCCGCCAACGGGAACGCGTTGAAGTGCCCCCAGAGCTCCGTGCCCGCGCTGGTCACCTCGACGCCAGGCACCACCGTGAGCCAGGGCTCGACGCCCGCCTCGCGCACCGCGGGCCCGAGGTCGGTCACGCGGTTGTGGTCCGTCGCCGCCGCGAAGGCCACGCCGTTGCACGCGAGCGAGGCCGCCCGCTCGGCCAGCGACACCCGCGAGTCGGGCGACGGCGCCATGTGCAGGTGCAGGTCCGCCGCGGTGTAGCCCTCGGGCACCACCCGCGTGAGAGAGGCCTCGACCAGGGTGTCGTCGCCCGCCGCCACGGTGAACTCCCCGGTCTGGATCGTGTAGCCCGGCCCTCGGGTCACGGTCACCCGGTAGCGCCCGGGTGAGAGGGCCACGGCCCCGCGCCCGGCGGTGAGGTACACCGAGCGCCCCGCCGCGAAGCCCGCGCCGTCGATCAGGCGCGGCGTGGGGTCGGCGGTGCCCTCGACGCCACGAAAGAGCGCGTGCACGGGCAGAGCTCGGGGGGGCTCGCCTTCGGTGATGGCGAAGGTGACCCTCCCCGCGGCGGGGGCGGTCGCGCGCAAGAGCTCCGCCGCGGGGGTGCGCTCGGACAAGACCCACGGCGCCATCGACACGCCCCGCGCGTCGGCGAAGCGCAGCCCCGCGCCGTAGCCCACGGGGAGCGTCACGCGACGTCGGGCCTCGCGCATCTCGGCCTCGAAGAGGGTCGCGCCCCGCGCGTCGAGCACCGTCAACGTCGCGGGGAGAGCCCCCTCGGGGGCCACCACGTCGAAGGCCCTCGCCTCACGCGACGGAACCCCCAGCGCCACCGCGTCGAGGGCGTCGCCTCGCAGGGCCCTGACCGTGCGCACGTAGCCCGCGCCCTCGGCCTGCCAACGCACCGCCGCGGGAAATGTCTCCCCCGCGATGTGCACCCGCTGCCGGGTGATGGGCGCGGCGGACTCCGCCTCGAAGCGCAGCGCCACGCCCCTCTCGGCCAGCACCAGCGCGCGCGTCGGGAAGGTCCCCTCCCACCCCTCGCCCTGCCCGTCGATCAACACCGTCGCGCTGCCGGGGTTCACCTCGTCGAAGAGCGCAGCGTCGGGGGGCAAGCCCTCGGCCCGCACCCTGAGCTCCGCCCCGCCCCGACGCGCGCTGACGTCCACCGTGAAGCGCACGCCGTCGGTGGTCCCCTCGGCGCGCACCCCCGCCCCTGCGC
>JAEYZO010000339.1 GCA_023428035.1 Pseudomonadota bacterium
GCTGAAGCCCGCGGGACCGGAGCGCCACGCCGCGAAACGCCTCGGCATCCCTCCACGCTCCTGCACGCGACGCTCTAGAGAACTGCGTGGGCATCAGCCCGCGGGACCGCCACCCCACGCTGCTGCATTCACCAACACCCTCCCGGTTCACACCGCGCGACGCTCCGTCGGTGACGCCGGCCCGCTGTTCGCCCCGCCCGGTCACAGCAGCCGCTCGCTCTCGCGCTCGACGCGCTCCCTCGCCGCGCGCAGCCGCGAGAACACCGTCTGCAACGGCACCCCCATCATCTCGGCGATGGCCGCCCCGGTGTGCCCCGCGAGCTCGTAGAGGAGAAAGGTCACCCGCTGCTCCTCGGGGAGCCCGTCGAGGATCCCGTCGAGGATCGCCTGCGCCTGCGAGACCGTCGCCTCTCGCTCGGGGCTCGACCCGAGGTCGATGGCGTCGGGGGAGGACTCGGCCTGCTCGCGGCGCACCCACGCCCGGCGGCGGTAGTCGATGGCGAGGTTGTGCGTGATGCTGAACAGCCAGCTCTTCGACGACGAGCGGCCCTCGAAGCGGTCGAGCCCGCGGTACGCCGCGAGGAAGACGTCGTGCGCGGCGTCTTCGACGTCGGCGGGGCGCACCCCGAGCACCCGCAGCCAGCGCCACACGTCGTGGATGTGCGAGGCGTAGAGCCTCGCGAGCTCGGATTGACGGTGGGTGTCGGTGCCTCGCCGCGCGACGCCTGAGCCCGCAAGCATGGCGATGAGGTAGCCGAGATTTCAGAGTCAGGAAAGCGTTCGCTGCGGCACGGGCGCCACTGCATGCGCGGAGGCTCGGAGAGCTCGGGGGTCGGGGGCGCTTAGAGCAGGCCCGAGGCGGCGCGGTCGAGGAGCGCGTCGAGGGCCTCGAACATGGCCCTGTTGCCGTCGTGCGAGTAGCGCGCGAGGGAGGCCTCGCAGCGGGGGATGGCGTCGACGAAGCGCGCGAGGGTCGCGGGGTCGTCGGCGGCCTCGGCGGCGAGGCCGAAGCCTTCGATCTCCAGGTAGCGTGCGTTGACCCACTGCTCGAACTGCCCCGCGAGGGGCACCGCGAGCATGGGCTTCTTGAGGAACACCGCCTCGCTCATCAGGGTGAAGCCCGCCGAGGCGATGACGCCGCGCGCGGAGGCCAGGTCGTCGATGAAGCCCTGCTCGCTGAAGGGTCGGTGTCGGAGGTTGCCGTCGACCTGCTCCTCGGTGATGCCGCGGCGGAGGCCGTAGACCCTGCACTCCATCCCGGTGGAGCGCAGGGCGCGTTCGAGCGCGTCGTAGCCCTGGGCGGTTTGATAGACGAGCAGGTGCTCTCCGCGGGAGGGGGTGGCCGCGAGGATCTCGGGGCGCAGGATGGGCGGGAGCACGGTGGTGTCGGGCTTGCGCGGCGGGGCGTTGAAGAAGGCTCCGATGAGGTAGTGGGCGCAGAAGGGGAGCTTGCCCTTCACGAAGGCCTTGGTGAGCTGGTAGTCGGCCTCGTGGCCGTCGATGACGGCGGGGTCGAGGGCGCAGCGGTTGATGACCTGCATGTTGTCGATGGAGATCACGGGCAGGCCGTGGGCCTTCGCGTAGAGGTAGGTCCACGACTCGAAGTCGGAGATGACCAGCTCGGGGCGGAACTCGGTGATGAGCTCGAAGTAGGCCGCGATGTTCTTGGGCGTGCCGAGGGTGCCCGCGAGGATGTTCGACCACACGGTCTGCCCGCGCCGCACGCGGTTCTCGTCGGTGATGATGTGAAAGCCGTGGATGCGCCTCACCCCGTCGAAGCGCTTCGCGAGGAACTCGCTGGCGCGGCCCGAGGCCATGACCTCGACCTCATGGCCCGCGCGCTCCAGGTGTTCGAGCACGACCCGCGAGCGCATCGCGTGGCCCATCCCCTCGCCCACCACGCCGTAGAGGATCCGCATAGGGGGCGCAGGGTAACAGAGGCGCTGTAGGGAACGCCTCGCGCTCAGGGGCCGAAGCTCACCGTGACGGGGGTGACGCGCCGCGCGGTGGTGCCGTCGCCGAGCCTCCGTCGGGGCGGAATTCCTCGCGGGGTCGGCAGGGCGGTCAACGACCGGCCCGCGACCACCTCGTACCCCTCCCGCGACCACCTCCTAGGTCCCCGCGGGGGACCTCGTACCCCTCCGGCGCCTACCTCGTAGGTCCCCCCAGGGGACCTACTACCCCTCCCGCGCCTGGTCCTACCCGGTCCCCCGACCGGGTAGAACCACCCCCTCGCCCACCTCGATCCGGTCACCCCACCGGGTAGAACCAGGCGATCGCCACGAAACGACTTCTCTGAAGCCACTTCGAGAATTCGTCACCGCCGGCCAGCGATTTCGTGTCCGAGTCGCCCCGGAGGGATCATCACCCCACCCTCTGATGAGCACGCTGCGCGTCTGGAGCGAGACCCTCCCCCTGAGCACCCTGAGCTCCCCGGCGACGCTCCGCCCGCTGCGCGAGCGCGGGCTCTCGCTCCTCGCCGCAGTGCGCCCCTGGGACCTCGATCACGTCCCTGCGCTCTGCCGCGCGGCGCGCGACGCGGGAGTACCCCTGGGCCTGTGGCCCATGATCGAAGACGAGCACGGCCGCTGGGCGAGCGCGGTGAACCTCGACCGCTTCGGCGCCCACGTCTCGTCGGTGCGAGCCGCGGTGCCCGACGACGCGCCCCTCCACGAGCTCGCCGTCGACCTGGAGCCCCCCTTCGGCCTCGCCGCCGCGCTGGGTCACGGGCTCCGCCGCCGACAGCGCCCGCCCGTCACCCTCCCCTGGACGCTCCATTGGCGAGAGGCCGTCGCCCGCTTCGACCAGCTCTCTGCGTCGATCACCTCGGACGGCGCGCGCACCGTCGCGGCGGCGATGCCCATGGTGCTCCTCGACCCCCGCGAGGGAGACGGCCCCTGGCAGCGCGCGATGGGCACGCCCGTCCTCGCGCGCCACTGGGACCACGTCTCGGTGATGGCCTACACCTCTCTCTTCGAGGGATGGTCGCTGCGCGCCTTCGACCGACGCGCGGCGCTGGGCGTCCTCCGGTGGTGCTGCCGCGAGGCGCACGCTCGCTTCGGCTCTCGCGCGGGGATCTCGCTGGGCGCGATCGGCACCGGCGCCTTCGGCACCGAGCCCGTGTACCGCGACCCCTACGAGCTCCGCGAAGACGTCTCCCTCTGCCGCGCCGAGGGCGTCACCGACCTCACGCTCTTCGACCTGGGCGGCGCGGTCTCCCGCGGCCCGGTGGAGCGCTGGCTCGACGCCTTCGTCGAGGGCGCGACGCACCCTCCCCGCGCGGAGTCTCGCCGCGCGTCGTGGGCGATGGGCGCGGGCCGCGTCGCCGCGTCGACCTTCAGGTGGTGACCTCCACCAGGGTGATCACCGGGCGGTCGAGCGCGCCCTCCGCCTGGGATTCGTAGGGTCTGACAGAGCGGCACGCGCGGAGGCGTTGGCGAGGGAGTGTCGCGGCGCCCTCTGGCTGGGGTCAGGCGCTGCCGCGGAACAACGCGACCCTCACGGTGAACGCCAGCGCGGCGCCCCTGCGC
>JAEYZO010000382.1 GCA_023428035.1 Pseudomonadota bacterium
GAGGGGGGTGGTGGTCTCACCGCCGCACGCGCCGGAGAGCGACGCGCAGAGCGCGAGGAGCCGAGCGGCGCGCCGCGGGGGCCGGGTCATACGCGGACCTTCGTAGAGCAGCGCGCCCACCCTACGCAACCGCCGCGTCCCTGCGTTCCCGCGGTGTATCCTCACGCGCCGATGGCCTCCCTCGCCAGCATGACCGCCGCGGAGCTGCGCGCCCTCGGCAGCGTGGCCCTCTCCTGCGCCGGCGCCAACGAGGCCGCGCTCGGGATGCGCGCCCTCACCTGGTACAACGCCCTCCTGCGCCTCGGGGTGCGCGTGCCCTTCGTCGTCGCCCACGACCTCGGCGCGGCCCTCATCGGCGCCACGGGTGACATCGCCCCGCCGCGCGAACCCCCGCAACCCCTCCCCCAGGGCTACACCCCTCAGCACGCGATGGAGCTCCTCCACGGCTGGGCCTCGACCCTCGCCGAGGTCGCGCAGACCGAGATCGCCGAGCAGCTCGCCAAGTCCCGCGTCGACGACGGCGTGCTCGTCACCCTGCTGGTGAGAGCCCTCGGCTCCGTGGTGGATCGCTGGCGCGGGCCCCTCGCCGTCGAGACCGTCCCCCTCAACGCCGACACCCTCACCCGCGCGCAGCTCCTCCTCCCCCAGGTGTGGGCCGCGGTGGAGCGCCGGGGCGAGCTCGACTTCCTCCGACACCTGGAGCAGCACAAGCTCCACCTGCTGCTAGGCATCGAGCAGATCGACCTCGACACCGTCGAGCTCCTCGGCCTCGTCGGCCAGGAGGGATCGATGCCCGAGACCGAGCTCGTCGACCTCCTCGCGGTATTCAACTCCCCCGAGGCCAACGACGTCGTGAACTTCTCCCTCGACATCCTGCCGAGCGTGCTCGAGACGCGGCGCGGGGGCGGGCAGCAGGTCTTCTCCGTCGACGGCTACTCGGGCGTCATGCCCAACGGCTCGATGGACTCCCTCGTGCTCACCGAGATGGCCTACGACGACGAGCTCTTCGAGCAGCGCTTCCTCGACAACGAGATGCTCTACTACGCCCACGAGGCGCAGGACCGACCGCCCCCCAGGACCTTTCAGATCCTCGTCGACGCCAGCGCCTCGATGCGCGGCGCGCGCACCGTCTTCGCCCGCGGCCTCGCCATCGCCCTCGCCAAGCGAATGACCCTCCTGGGCTTCGAGGCCAGCGTGAGGTTCTTCGACTCGCGCCTGTACGAGCCCATGCGCTTGAGAAAGGGCCGCTCGGGCCTGCACGGCGCGGGCTCGCTCCACGTCGCGGGGGTGCTGGCCTTCAAGGGTGAGCGCGGGCGCAACTACGCCCGGGTCTTCTCGCAGCTCGCGTCGGAGCTCGAGCGCGCGAGGGAGCGCGCGGCCATCACCGTGTACGTCATCACCCACGCCGAGTGCCACGTGCCCGTCGACCTCGTGCGGCGGGTGCGCGAGAGCGCCGAGGTGTGCGGGGTCTTCATGCTCCCCTCGCGCGGCGCGCTGGAGCTGGAGTACCTCTCGCTCCTGACCCTGCACGAGGTGGTGACCGACGCCGCGCTCCGTGATCGCAGCGAGCGGGCGACGCGCGCGCTCTCCATCGTCGAGGCCGCCTCCAGCGACGCCCGCAGAGACAGCCTCGCGCCCCGCCCCCCGAAGGACGAGACCTCGCCGGAGTCTCCGTGACGACGCTGCTCAACGACGAGGCCATCGCGCGGGCGAGGGCCGAGATGCGCGCCAACCGCCCCGCGATGGCGGTGCCCATGCTGCTCGCCGCGGCCACGCAGACCCACGTGCAGCAGCGCGACTACGACGAGCTCCTGCGCACCCTCGCGCAGGCCCTGCAGCTCTCGGGGATGCTCCGCGCCGCCGCCACCGTGTGGCTCTACCTCCGCGACGCCCCGCGGGTCGCGCAGCTCTCGGGAAACGAGCCCAGGGACCTCGGGCGCGCGGCGCAGCTCGACAGCAACCCCACCCTCGCGGCGCAGCACTACCGCGCCGCCCGCTGGCCCGCCCACGCGGCCATCGCCTGCGAGCGAGCGCGGCAGTGGCCCCAGGCCCGCGCGCTCTGGGAGGAGGTCGTCGCCGACCCGCGCCTGCGCGAGGACCCGTACACAGCGGCGCTGGTGAGCTTCAACCTGGGCCGGGTGCTCGCGGCGCTCGGAGACGCGCCCGGCGCCCTGCGCTGCCGCGTGCGCGCCACGCGCCTGCTCGAAGAGGCGGCCGACATGCTCGAGGCGCGGGGGCTGCGGGAGCGGGCCTTCGACTGCTTCCAGGTGCTGCTCACGCTGGGGGCCGAGATCGGCAGCTTCGAGAACCTCGCGGAGGGCTACCTCAACTGCATCCGCATCCTGCGCGAGGACCACCTCAAGTACTACGCGCTGCAGTACTACGAAGACTTCATCGCCCGCGCCGAGAAGGCCCAGGAGTTCCACGCGGTCGCGACGATCCTGCACGAGGCCAGCGACTACGCGCGAGGGCTGGGGCTGCCCTTCCACGCGAAGTTCAGGGAGCGCGAGGCCGAGGCGTGGAGGCGCTCTGCGGAGCACCAGCTCCGCAACGGGGCCTCGGTGGAGCTCGCCGAGAACGCCCTCCTCGCCTCGGTGGGGGCCTACAGCGCCGTGGGGATGCACGCCCGCGCGGTGAAGGTCTTCCAGCAGCTCGCGGAGCTGCCCGGCATCGAGGAGAAGCGCGCGCGGCGCTACGCGCACCTCTCGCGGCGCTACGGCAGGGCCAGCGACGAGGGGGCGAAGTCTACCGCTCTCCCAGACTTCCTCCGCGCGCCGGTGGCCTACCCCGACATCTGGAACGTCGACGTGATCGAGTGGGAAGAGGCCGGCGACGCCGTCGAGACCTGCGGCGAGATCCTCCTCGACGGCACGCTCCCCGACTTCGTGCGCCGCAAGGCCCTGCTCGCGCGCCTGGTGCCCCTCACCTCGGCGGAGCCCAACCACCCCGCCGTGCTCGCGCAGCTCGCCGAGGCCCTCGGGGGCGTGCAGCTCTACAA
>JAEYZO010000438.1 GCA_023428035.1 Pseudomonadota bacterium
CACGAGCAGCACGCCGGCGATGAGCGTCGGCGCGCCATCCCGCCCATGAGGCCCGCCATGAACTGGTTGTAGTCGTCGCGCGCCTCGCTGAAGTACACCGCGGCCGAGCAGGCGCCGAGGGTGAGCAGGGCGCCGCCGCCGGTCACCGCCCCGACGCTGGCCTCCGCGCGGCGCGCACCGCGAGCACCGTGAACGCGAGCGCGTACACGACGCTGACCAGCACGAACACCAGCGTCTTCTCCCCGCGGTAGAGGCGGCTCCCGAGGGCGCTGTCGGAGGTCGAGAGGTCACGCAGCGCGAGGAGCACGCTCCCGACCGCGAGCGTCGAGGCCGTGACGAGCTGCGCGCGCCGCTCACGAGCGACGTGCCCGAGGAGGATCAGCAGCGCGCCCAGGCCGGCCATGAGCTGATAGAGGAACGAGAAGAAGTCTCCGAGCACGGCGTCGCGGTAAGTGCTCGGCGCGACGCCGAACTCGGCGAGGGCGGTCGGCCCGCGCACAAGCATCGACGACGCCATCACGATGTAGAGCAGGCCGCCGATGGTGAGGGTCGTCCGAAAGCCGCGTGGCCCTTGCGTCGCCGTGGTCATGGGCCCTTCATAGGTCACCCCGAGGCGGAAATGCTTGAGCCGACCCGCTTCCGCGCGAAGGAACGACCATGTCGCCGCCGGGCCTCGCCGCCGTCCTCGCGGTCAGCCCCTTCGCCGCGGTCACCGCGCTCCCGACGCGAGGCGTGCGCCTGACGGAGCGCCGACCCCCCCGTGCACTCGGTGCTGCTCGGCCCCAGCGTGATCGAGCTCGACGTGCGAGAGCTGCTCGGCGAGGCGCTGTGGCGCGTTGCGCGGGCCGCGCGAGGCGGCGTAGCGTCGCGGGAGACGTCGCGATGCGGACCTTCACGCACAGCTGGGCCGCGGCGCTCCTCGCGGCCTTCACGGGCGGGTGCAGCGCGTCGTCGCTGCTCCATGTGCAGGCCGGTGGGGTGATCGGGACCTCGGGCGCGCTCGGCGGCGCGCTCGAAGGGAGCGCGGGCCGCGGCCTGGCCCCGGTCGGCCTGGAGGTCACGGCGCGCGCGAAGTTCACCGACCGCGTGCTCTCGGGCGCGATCGGCTCGGGGCTGTACCTCGTGGGCACCGGCTACGAGGGGCGCCCCTTCGGCTTCGCGCACGGAGGCATGCACCTGCTCCAGGTCGACGTGATCGACGCGACGCCCTTCGTCAGCGCGTTCTCGCCCTACCTCAACTTCGGGCTCGGCCTCTGCGTCGATGGCTGCGGCTCGGCGTTGAGCCACGACCGCTACAACGTCACGACGACCGACTCCCTCGACGTGGGCGTCATCACCGTGGGGCTCTCCGCCGAGTACGCCGTGCGCTTCCTCCGCGACGGAGAGGGCTTCTTCGGCCTGTCGGTAGGCTTCGCGCGCTTCAGCCGCGCCACGACCCGAGCGAACTTCTGACCGCGCCGCCGTCTATGGTCAGGCCCTCGCGAGGCGTCGATGAAGGTCGGGGCCCGGTGGGAGCTCTCAGGAGCGACGAGACGAGGTAGACGTCCAGGCCATGCAGCCGCCGCAGCGGGGAGGGCCCGGAGGGATGCCATCAATGAGGCCGCCAGCGATCGCGGTCGACGCGAAGCTCTCCGTGAGGCTGTACGTCCTCTCGCTCGTCCTCGGCGCGCTCCTCGGCGCGCTCCCGGGGCTCGCGATCGCCGACAGCGCCGCGCGGTCCGCGGGCAACCGCGCGGCCGGGGGCTCCGTCCCCGACCCGGGCGAGTCGATCGAGGCGCACAGGTCGGCCTACGAAGCCGCCTACGACGCGACGTTCCCGTCGACCGCGGCCCTCGCGACCGTGATCGGTACGCTCGTGGTCACCGCGGCGGCCTTCCTCGTCGGGCGCAAGAACCTCCCCGCGCGGGTCGACGCCGACGGCGTCGTCGCGTGGGGCTGGTGGGGCACGACCCAGCACCGCTGGGCGGACCTGCAGGACCGCAGCCTGCTGCGTGTGTCCGGCGCCGACCGCGTCGAGCGCTATCACTTCGCGAGCGGCGACGTCGCGGCCTCGAGCTTCAAGCTCGCCAACGCGTCGGAGGTCGTCGCCTCGCTCAACGCGTTCGCCCCGAGGCGCTGACCTCCGGGCGCGCCGCGCTGACCTTCACGCCGAAGTGGCCCTCCCTCGCCCCCCTTGGTAGACGCGAGCGCGTATGGCCTTCCCGCTCAACCCCGCGCAGCGCGCGGCCGTCGCGCACAACACGGGCCCCGCCCTGGTGCTCGCGGGCGCGGGCAGCGGAAAGACCCGCGTCATCACCCAGCGCATGGGCCGGCTCATCGAGGCCGGCACCCCCCCCCGCGCCATCACCGCCCTCACCTTCACCAACAAGGCCGCCGACGAGATGCGAGAGCGCCTCGAGGGCATGATCGGCCACGCCGCCAAGGAGGTCTGGATCTCGACCTTCCACGCGCTCGGCGGCGAGATCGTGCGCCGCGAGATGCCCCGCGGGAGCTCCTTCGTCATCTACGACGGCGCCGACAGCGCGGGGCTCGTGAAGGAGATCCTCCGCGACTACAAGGGCTCCGACCGCCGCTGGGAGGTGGGCGCCATCATCGCCCGCATCTCCCACGCCCGTAACGCGATGTGCGAGCCCGGCGCGATGCCCCTCGGCCCCGGCGTCGACATCGGCGGCGAGGACGACGGCGAGGACGACGCGGGCGGCGAGTACGACGAGGTCGCCGCGTGGGTGCTGCCCCGCTATGAAGCCGCGCTCCAGCGCCTCAAGGCCCTCGACTTCGACGACCTCATCCTCTGGCCCCTCAAGCTCCTCGCCGAAGACGCCAGCGCGCGCGAAGCCTGGCGACGACGCATCCGCTTCATGCTCGTCGACGAGTTTCAAGACACCAACCGCGCCCAGCTCTTGCTGGTGAAGCAGCTCGTGGGCGAGGCGGGCAACGTCTTCTGCGTCGGCGACGACGACCAGTCGATCTACGGGTGGCGCGGGGCCGACATCTCCAACGTCATCGATTTCTCGACGCACTTCCCCGGCGCCAAGGTGATGGCGCTGGAGCAGAACTACCGCTCCCGAAGGCCCGTGCTCGACGTCGCCAACGCCGTCATGGAGGGCCAGGTGCGGGCCTTCCCCAAGCGCCTCTTCACCGACCGCGAGGGGGGAGAGCCCGTGCGGGTCGTGGAGTGCGACTCCAACGAGGGCGAGGTGAAGTTCGTGGTGAGCACGATCCAGTCGCTCATCACCAGCGGGCACAAGAAGCGCGAGGTCGGCGTGCTCTACCGCTCCAACGTGCTCTCCCGCGCGATGGAGGAGGCCCTGCGCCTCGCGAACATCCCCTACCGGATCATCGGCGGGAACTCCGTCTACGAGCGCCGCGAGGTGAAGGACCTCCTCGCGTACCTCCGCCTCGCGCTGCACCCCTCGGACGAGATCTCGCTCCGCAGGGTCATCAACTCCCCCGCGCGGGGCGTGGGCGAGGCCACCCTCTCGCGGCTGGAGAAGCACGCCCTCGCCCGGGGCGCGACGCTCTTCAACGCCGTGGTGAACGCCGACACCGTCCCCGAGGTGCCCGCCAACGTGAGGGAGTCGCTCGCGGCCTTCGCCAGGGTGCTCAAGGCCACGCGGGCGCACCTCGAGCGGGGCGCGGCGCTGGCCGAGGTCGCGCGTCAGGTGATCCGCGCCGTGGGCATGAAGGAAGACATCATCGCCGCGGGCCCCACCGCCGTCGCCGCGGGCAAGCGCCTGGGCAACCTCGACGCGCTCCTGCGCACCATGGAGAAGTACGAGGGCAAGACCGCCGCAGAGGCGAGCGCCTTCATCACCCGACTGAGCCTGCGCTTCGGCGACGACGAAGAAGAAGACGCCGAGCGCGTGACCTTGAGCACCCTGCACGGCTCCAAGGGCCTGGAGTTCGGGACCGTGTTCTTCATCGGCTGCGACGAGGGGATCATCCCTCACTCCCGCACCAGCGCCCCGAAGGCGACGGACATCCAGTCGACCCTCGACGTAGGGGAAGAGCGTAGGCTCTTCTACGTGGGCGTCACCCGCGCCAAGGAGAAGCTCTTCCTGGTGAGGGCCAAGGCGCGATCGAACCGAGGCCCCGCGAGGGCCACCGTGGGGTCACGGTTCCTGATTATTCCGGGTTTGCCTCCGGGTACGATGGAGACTGTGCAATACGACTCCCAGGCGCCGTTGAAGCCACAGGAAATCGCAGCGCAGGCGCGTCGCTTCAGGGAGGCGCTCCTGGCGTTGAAGGGAACGTGATGGGGTTTTCCCTGATTGGCGGTTTCGGTGGATGCGAGCGATAGATAGGCCACGCAGTCCGACTGCGGGGAGGTGGAGCGCTGATGAACACGCCCAAGCCACAGGCGTTCTCCGAGGGGAGGCGCGAGGTCGTCACGACGCGGCACAGGTCGGGGCGGATCCCGATCGGTCAGCGCGCGCCCGAGGCGGCGGCGCTGCTGGCGAGCGAGCTCGACCCCTTCTCAGCGGAGCAGATCCAGGCCGAGAAGCTGGCGACCATCGCGCTCTTGTCGGCGGGCGTCGCGCACGAGGTGAACAACCCCGCCTACGCGGTGGTGACCAACCTGGGGATCCTGCGCGACGAGATCACTGACCTGCGCGCCTGCGTCGAGGCCTCGCTGGAGCCCGACGCGCGGTCGGGCGAGGGCTGCACCCCCGAGCGGGTGTGGGTGCGCCTCGGGGACTTCGTCGACCTCGCCGACCAGTGCGCCGAGGCCATGCAGCGCATCGTGCGCGTGGCGCAGGACCTCGCCGACCTCGCCGCCGCGCCGCACCCCGACGGCGCCGAGGAGCTGACCGTGGCCCCGCTGCTGCGCCGCGCGGTGTCGATGGTGCGACCGGTGATCGAGGCCAGCGCGACGCTCACGGTCGAGGACGACGACGACGCGCGCGCCGTGGTCGAGCGCGCCGACGTGACCCAGGTGGTGCTCGCGCTACTGCGCAACGCGATCGACGCGGTGCAGAGCTCCGGGCGCCGCGGCGCGGTGGCGGTGCGGCTCGCGTCCTCCGAGGCCACGGTGGTGATCGAGGTGGAGGACGACGGCGTGGGCGCCCCCCCCGAGGCCCTCGCGCGGGCGACGGAGCCCTTCTTCAGCACCAAGCCCTTCGGCAGCGCGCGGGGCATGGGCCTCGCCCTCGCGTCGTGCATGGCCGCGCGCAACGGCGGCGGGCTGAGCCTCTCGCCGCGCCCCGGCGGGGGCACCCGCGCGACCTTCTGGCTCCCCCGCGCCGTCGACGCTCCCTGAAGC
>JAEYZO010000465.1 GCA_023428035.1 Pseudomonadota bacterium
GGCGTGCTCCGCCGCGGTCTTGAAGGCCCCCCACGCGGCGGGGTCGGCGGCCACGGCGGGAGGCGCGACGCGCAAGACGCCGAGGTCGAGGAGCCACGGGCCGATCACCGCGTAGTTGAAGACCGCGCCCGCGGCGAGCGAGAGGGCGACCTTCATCCCGATGATGGCCCCGCCCGCGTAGAGCAGGAGCGATGTGTTGATCGAGAAGGACCACGCGCCCATCCCCACGCCGCGGATCGCGCCGGGGAGCGCGATAGCCTCGGGGATGTGCCGCAGGAAGCCCAGCTTGCAGTCGAGGATGAACTTCAAGACGGCCCCGAAGGCCCCGGCGCCGACGAGGGTCTTGGCCTTCTGCATGGCCTCCTTGCCCTCGGAGTGCAGCGTGCGGATCGTCTCGGCGCACACGATGCCCGACGGGAAGCGCAGCTGCTCGGCGTTGATGAGCGAGCGCTTGAGCGGGATCGCCACCACCACGCCCAGGGCAGAGATGGCGAGGAGCCAGAGCGAGAGCTGGGTGAAGGTCAGCTCGGGGATGTTGATGGTGCCGTCGGCGCGCAGCATCGTGAGCGCGGGGATCGAGCTCACCAGCCCCGCCGAGGACATGTACGCCGCCGCCGAGGCCGCGGTCTGTGAGGTGTTGTTCTCGAGCATCGAGAAGGGCCGCGCGCTCGGGAAGACCTTCGACACCGCGGTGAAGATCGCGAAGGCCAGCACGCTGGCCGTGATGCTCATGCCGAAGTTCCAGCCGATCTTCAGGCCGATGTAGAGGTTCGACGCCCCGAGCACGCTCCCGAGGATCATCCCGGTGACGGCCGCGCGCGCGGTGAGCTGGGCCTCTCCGCGGGCGTAGACCTTCTCGAGCCACTCGCGGTCTCGCGCCGCGATCGCGTCGGGGTCGCTCAAGGGTCGCGTGTCGATCGGAAAGCCCGTGGACTCCCCGGCGTGTGGTTGCTCCGTCGATGCCATGGCGTGCTGAGGGCGCGCACGATTTCACGACCCCCACGCCGCGCGCAACACTGCTCCCTTGACGCGCCCATGGCCTTCGGGTACCTACCCGCGCTCTCCACGTCGCGAGCGTGGCGGAATTGGCAGACGCGCTGGATTCAGGTTCCAGTGGGGTAACACCCGTGAAGGTTCAAGTCCTTTCGCTCGCACCCTGAAACGCCCCCGTGCGCCGCTCCCCCCCCCGCGCGGCGCACGGTAGCGGACCGAGAGACCCCATGGCGAAGCCCGACGACGCGTCGGTCGCCGCCCCCCGCGCGCCGGGCCTGCGCCGCACGCCGGTGGTCGCCGCGATCCTCCTCTCGATGTTCATGGCCGCGATGGAGGCCACCGTCGTCGCGACGGCCATGCCCACCGTGGTCGCCGACCTCCGCGGCATCGAGCTCTACGGCTGGGTCACCGCGATCTACATGCTCGCGAGCACCGTCACCATCCCCCTCTGGGGCAAGCTCGCCGACCTCCGCGGCCGCCGCCCGGTCATGCTCGCGGGCCTGGTGTTCTTCCTCGTCGGCTCGGTGCTCTCGGGCGCCGCGCGAGGGATGCCTTCGCTCATCGTCTTCCGCGCGGTGCAGGGCGTCGGCGCGGGGGCGATGCAGCCCGTCGCGCTCACCATCGTCGGCGACATCTTCACCCTCGAAGAGCGCGGCCGCGTCCAGGGCGTCTTCGGCGCCGTGTGGGGCTTCGCGGGCATCTCGGGCCCGCTCCTCGGCGGGCTCATCGTGCGCGCCCTCGGGTGGCGCTGGGTCTTCTACGTCAACCTCCCCTTCGGCCTCCTCTCCGCGGCCCTGCTCGTCGCCTTCTACCGAGACCCCGAGCGCGACGGCCCACGACGTCGCCTCGACCTCGCGGGCGCGGCGCTCCTCACCGCGTCGGTGCTCTGCCTCCTCGCGGGGGTCGGCGGTCGCGCGCCGCTGGTCACCGTGCCCCTCGCGGCGCTCTCCCTCGCCGCCTTCATCGCCGTCGAGCGTCGCGCGCCGGAGCCCATGCTCCCGCTCAAGCTCTTCGCCGACCCGGTGATCGCGGCCGCCAGCGTCGCGGGCGCCCTCATGGGGAGCGTGATGATGGCCTCGCTCACCTACCTCCCGCTCTACGTGCAGTCGGTCTTGCGCGGCACGCCCACCGACGCGGGCGCCGCCGTCGCGCCGATGCTGGTGGGCTGGCCCGTCGCGAGCGCCGTCGCGGGCCGGATGCTCTCCCGCACGAGCTACAGGGCGCTGGTGCGCGTGGGCCTCGCGACGGTGGCGGTGGCGACCTTCGCCCTGTGGAGGCTGCTCGTGAACCACTCGGGGGTCGGCTCGATGCGCTTCGCGATGCTGGTCTTCGGCGCGGGGATGGGGCTCGCGAACACGGCGCTCATCGTGGTGGTGCAGGAGCGCGCGGGCTTCGAGGCGCGCGGGGTGGCCACGGCGAGCACGATGTTCTTCCGCACCATCGGCGGCGCGGTGGCGGTGGGCGCGCTGGGGGAGCTCCTCGCGCGACGTCTCGCGGGCGCGGTGCCCGAGGCGCAATTGCGACAGATCCTCGGGCCGGAGCACGGCGCGGGCATCGACCCCGCGGTGCTGCACGCAGCGGCCGCGCGCATCGCGTCGGGGATGACCGCGGTGTTCCTCTGCGTGGCCGTGCTGGGGGCGGCCGCGGCGCTCACCGGGCCGTTCTTCCCATCGCTCGCGAGGAGGGCGAGCGCGCCTTCGGAGCCCGCGCGCGCGGAGTGATGGAGGACCCTCCCCCGTGTACGATCCCCGACAGCGATGGACGACGACGGCGAGGCGCTCCGCGTCGCGCGACTCCAAGGCAGCCAGTCCGAGACGGTCCGCGACCCTGCCCCGCGTGAACCGCTGACTCCGACGGGGTCGTCGAGCGCCTCTCGCAGCGGCGTACGCGCGGACTTCGTCGACCCCGCGGCGCTCTTCGACGACGGCCAGCGCTACAAGCCCCTCACCCTCATCGGCCGCGGAGGCATGGGCGCGGTGCGCCTCGTCCACGACGCGCGCATCGGCCGCGACGTCGCGGTGAAGACCCTCCATGAACGGGTGGGCGCCGACTCCGACGCGTGGCACCGCTTCGTGCGCGAGGCCCGCGTGCAGGGCCAGCTCGAGCACCCCGCGATCGCGCCCGTCTACGACCTCGACCGAGACCCCGAGGGCGAGCCCTTCATCGCCATGCGCTACGTGCAGGGCCGCTCCCTCGCGGCGGTGCTGCGAGACCTCTCCAACGGCGACGCCGACACGGTGGCCCAGTGGTCGCGGCGCAAGCTCCTCTCGGCCTTCGTGCAGGTGTGCCTCGCGGTCGACTACGCCCACTCCCGCGGCGTGGTGCACCGCGACCTCAAGCCCGCCAACGTGATGCTCGGGGAGTTCGGCGAGGTGCAGGTGCTCGACTGGGGCGTCGCCCGCGTCGGGGCCGAGCACGACACCGAGGTCGCGCCGCGCATGAGCCTCCACGCCGTCGCGGTGAGCGACCCGGCGGGGCTCACCGTCGAGGGCTCGATGCTCGGCACGCCGGGCTACATGCCCCCGGAGCAGTTCCTGGGCGACCTCGCGCGCATCGGCCCGCGCTCCGACGTCTACGCCCTGGGCTTGATCCTCTACGAGGTGCTCGCGCTCAAGCCCTTTCACGTCGACCGCGCGCCGCGGGAGATCTGCGCCCTGGCCGTGGCGGGCGTCGACCCGCGCCCCTCGAGGGTCGTGCCCGACGTAGCCCCGGAGCTCGACGAGGTGTGCGTGGCCTGTG
>JAEYZO010000475.1 GCA_023428035.1 Pseudomonadota bacterium
CCCCCTCGGCCAGCCCCTCTGACACCCACATGCCCCCATCAGGGAAACCCCCGATCGACCGCGGGGCCGTCGCGCGGTGACCCTCGGGCATCGCCGGGGAACGCATCTGCGCGGAGGCGACGGGCGCCTCCCGCTCCGGCGGTGGAGGGACTTCACGCATGATGAAGAAGACCAGCGACGGCGCGGAGCTCGCGCGCTCGACCCTCGACGCGACCTACGGGCGCGCGTCGACCTTCCTCCGGGGCGTCGGGACCACCGAGGCCATCCGGTCGAGGCTCGCGACGCGCGGCTACGACCAGCGCGAGCACGACCGGGGGTGGACGCTCCTGCACGCCGCGGCGGGCTACCAGCTCCGCGGAGACGGCGCGAAGACCCCCGCGGTCGACGCGGGCGTCGCGCAGGCCATCGCGGAGCTCGACGCGTGGGACGAGCCCAACCTCCGCATCGTGCGCGCGGCCCTCACGCGGCTGCACCCCGAGGCCGCGGCCTTCGTGCTCGACGGGATCGAGCCCGCCACCGGGGTGAGCGCCGTGCTCGGGGTGAAGGCCCTGCTCGACCGCCTCGACGCCTTGCAGAAGGCCCCCGAGCGCAAGGCCACCCGCGAGGAGGACAAGGCCGCGCTGGAGACCCTCGCGCGGCGCGGCATCGACGCGAACGAGCGCGCGCGGCTGCGGGCGCTGGTGGCCCGCGCCGAGGACTACATCGGGCTCGACCAGGGCGGCGAGTCGAAGGCCGCCCGGCAGGAGCGCGACGCGAAGAACACCCAGGCCCTCAAGGACCTGCGCGCCTGGTACGAGGACTGGGCCGAGATGGCGCGGGTGCTCATCACCCGCCGCGACCACCTGATCCGCCTGGGCCTCGCGAAGCGCAAGATGAAGTCCGCCGCGAAGCCCGCGGCGAAGCCCGCGCCGACGCCCGACAAGCCCGCGTCGACGCCTGACAAGCCCGCCCCCGCCGCTCCCACCGCGGGCTGAACGCCCCCGAAGCCCTGCCGACCCGCCGGGAAGCCTGCCGGCCCGGAATTGAAGCCTGCCGCGCCGTCGCGAAGGTCTGCCGCGCGGGAAATAAGCCCTGCCGCGCCGTCGCGAAGGTCTGCCGCACCGTCGCGAAGGTCTGCCGCGCGGCCCGGGAGCCTTGCCGATCCGGTCGACAAGCTTCCCGAGCGATCGACAAGCTTCCGCGCTTGCGCGGCAGAGCTTCACGGCGGCGCGGCAGAGCTTGCGGGTGCGCCGACAGAGCTTCGCGGACGCGCGGCAGACCTTCGCGACGGCGCGGCAGGCTTCAATTCCGGGCCGGCAGGCTTCGCGAGTGGGCCGGCAGGGCTTCCAGGGCGGGGATGGGTCTTTGCGCGGCTGAAGTCCGGGGTTTAGCCTCCTCGAGCGCTTCCCGCTGGCCTCCGCGGGGCGCCTGCCGCGGACTGAGGCAGTTGTCTCGGAAGGGTCCCCGCGTCGGTCTCTCTTGCCGGGGTTCCGCGGCAGCCGCCGCGTTCACCCCGGGCTAAAGCGTGGTCGCCCCTCGCGGGGCTCCAAGAAGGCGCTGCCGCGCGTGCGCAGCGACGGGAGCGAGGTCTTGGAGCCCCGTCAGGGGCGACCACGCTTTAGCCCGGAGTGAAGGCGCGCAGGCGCCGAACTCCGGCCAAAGGGTGTCGCACCGAACGATCTCGTCCGCGCTGATGACGAGGGGAGCGTGATTACAGAGAGCTCCGGCGGAATAGTTGCCCCGTCGACGGGTCTGGATGACGGTGCGCTTCCATAACTCCCTACGGAGGCGTTCATGGACCCCAACGAATGCGTCGCGCGCGCCATGTTGTTGCCGCTGAAGGTCGTGGAGAGCCCCGAGTGCTACCGCACGGACCTCGACCACCACCTCGATGGGCTCGAGACTCTCGGCCCGAAGCGAATGTCGATCGAGCCCTCGCGGCTGACGGAGCAAGTCGCGGTCAACGCCGCGAGGCTCCGCATCGACCGAACCGCTGCCCGCGCCATCGCCAGGGGGCTCAACAAGTACGCGGGACCGCCGCCCAAGGCGCCCGCCGTGCCGAGGTCTCTACAACAGAAGCGCCCCGCCAACGACACGCGCCAGCCGATGCTCCCCGGCTTCGCTGCCTGAACGACACCGCGAATCTGGCGCCTCGCGCTCACGGTTGACCACCGAGCCCGCGCGGGTGTTCTCTCCTGTCCCATGAAGCGAGGGGCTCTTCAGGGGATCGTGTGCGCGCTCGCGCTCACGACGGTGTCGTCGGTCGTCTCGGCGCAGGTGCAGACCCGCAGCGTCGCGCTCTCGGTGCGCGTCTCGTCCACCAAGCCAGGAGGCCAGGCCTGGGACATCCTCGGCGGCGCGCCCGATGTCGCGCTCTGCGTGAACTCCGCGCTCGGTCAGCGCTGCTTCGCCAACGGCGGTGGCGTCGTCGCCAGCCCCGGACAGTTCTCCCGCGGTCGGTGCCAGGACGCCTTCAGTTGTCAGTTCAACGTCGATGTCCCCGTCGACGGGCCCTTCTCCGTCACCGTCTTCGACGTCGACCTCAGTTCCCATGACCTCGTCGGCCGATGCGTGATCGACCGCGACGGCGACCACGCCTGCGGAAGCGCCGTGGTGAACGCCCGCTCCAGCGCGCCCGCGGCCCCACCCCCGCCTCCGCCGGTGGCCGCGCCGAGCCCGCCGCCGCGT
>JAEYZO010000486.1 GCA_023428035.1 Pseudomonadota bacterium
AGCCCCGGGCTCCTCTGCGCGCGGACCGCGTCGACCGCGGCGGACACCGCGGCGCGCGGGGGCACGCGCTCCAGCGCGAGGAGCTGGTACGCCGCCACGCGAAGCACCGCGCGGGTCCACGGGTCGAGGCGGGTGATCGAGCGCAGGCCGTCGCGGGCGTGTCGGCCGAGGGCCGCGTCGAGGGCGCCGAGGCTGCGGAGCGTTCCGTAGACGAGCTCGGTGGCGAAGGCCCGGTCTCGGGGGTCGAGCGCGGGCGCGCGGTCGAGGGCCGCGTCGAGGGCGGCGGCGGCGAAGGCTCGGTCGGCCTCGACGCGAGCGAGCACCTCTGCGGCGCGTTGCCGCGCATCGGCGGTGCGGGAAGCGCGGGGGGCTCGCGTCGACATGGGCGGCGCGGGTCTAACACCCCCATAAGCTCTCCGGCCACAGGCTCGGCGTCCCCTGGAGAGCCACCGAGGCTCTCGTCGGGTCCGCGTGTGAATGGCCCCGGGGGTCCGGGGGCTCTCCCGAGCGCGGGGCGTGTTAGCGTCGGGGTGTGCGTGGAGCCCTGATCGCCGCTGCGTGCCTCGCCCTGGCGCCGACCCGGGCCGAGGCGGTCGCCTACGGCGCCGCGCCGACCGAGATCGAGCTGATGCCGGGGGTGCGGGTGCATCGCGCGCCGACCGTGTGCTTCGCGACGCGCCTCGCGGGCCCCGACTGCTTCGCGTGGACGGCCACGGGGATGTCTCTCCCTCCGCCGTCGCTCTCGCTCCGGGTCAACATGTTCGCGGCGGCCGGCTCGCGGGTCGTCGCCGCCCTCGAGGGCTCGGTGGTCTACAGCGACGACCGCGGGGCGACGTGGTCGCGGGCCGAGATAGAAGGCCCCCAGGCGGTTCGATCGGTGGCCTTCGACGCCGACGGTCGCTTCGGCGCCGCGGTGGGCACCAACGGCTCGCTCTGGACCAGCGACGACGGCGGAGCGCGCTGGCGGCTTCGTCGCGACGGCGGCGGGAGGGTGCTCGTCGACGTGGCGGTGCTCGGGTCGCTGGTCGTCTGGAGCGACGACCGCGGCAGCGTGCGGATCTCCACCGACGGGGGGTCATCGCTCCGCACCCTGGCCGAGCGCGCTCGCGAGGAGATGCCGGTGATGGTGCGCTTCGACGGCGCGGTCTGGATCCGCCTGGAGGGGACGCGGTGGTTCCGTGTTCGCGGCGACGGCGTGCCCGAGCGCGTCGAGCGCTCGCCCTGGGGCTGATCCTCGCGTCATCGACATCGCTGGCGCAGCCCCGCGGCGACGACGAGCCGGTCTTCGACGTCACCGTGCGCGCTCGCGGCGGCGCTCGTGAGGTGCTGCACCACGACCTGAGCGCCGAGGAGCTCCGCCGCGCGGCGGGGACCCGCGGAGACGCCCTCCTCGCGGCGCAGAACCTCCCGGGCGTGGGTCGTCCGCCCTTCGGCCTCGGGGCCTTCGTCCTCCGGGCGTCGGACCCTGAAGACAGCCTGGTGACCCTGGAGATGCAGCCCATCGCGCTGCCCTTCCACTTCTCCGGCCTCGCCACCACGGTCGCGACGGACCTCATCGAGCGCGTCGAGGTGATGCCCGGCAATTTCAGCGCGCGCTACGGCCGGGTGGGCGGCGGCGCGGTGAACGTGGTGGTGCGCCCTCCGCGGAGGAGCGGCCCGCGGGTCAACGTCGACGTCGACGTGATCGACGCGGGGGTCTACGCATCGACCCCGGTGGGGCGCTCGGGCGCGGTGGCGCTGGGCCTTCGACGGAGCTGGGTCGACGCCCTCGCCGGGGCCTTCGGGAGCGAGGGCGGGGCGTCGTTCACGAGCTTCCCTCGCTACTGGGACTGGCAGCTCGTGGGGGACTTCACCCTCGGCCCCCGCGACGAGATCCGCGTGATCGGCAGCGGGAGCGACGACGCGCTGGTCATCGGCTTCAGCGAGCCCGACCCGAGCGACCCGACCCTGCGCGGCACCGCGGGCAACGCGGTCGCGTATCACGGCGGGCAGATCCGCTGGCGCCACCGGATCTCGCCGAACGCGCAGAACACCACGCAGCCGGGGGTGTCGTGGCGCTCGTCGACGGTCACCGCGGGGCCCGACGTGCGCTATCAGGTCACCACCCGCGCGGTGAACCTCCGCGACGAGCTGGAGCTTCGCCTCAACCGCTGGCTGCGCCTCTTCGTCGGCGCCGACCTGCAGGCGGGCGTCACCGAGGTCGACCTCGTCGCTCCGCCCGTCGCGGTCGATGGGGTCACCGACCCGGTGGGCGCGACCGGGCTGGTGCGGCTGCGCGATCAGTGGTCCTTCGTCGACCCCGGGGCCTACGTCGAGCTCGCCGCCGACGGCGCGCGGGGGAGGGCGATCCTGGGCTTGCGGGCGGACCGCTTCTCGCGCTTCGACGCGACCACGGTCGACCCTCGCTTCAGCGGGCAGTGGGTGCTGTCTCGTCTGGTCTCGCTCCGCGGAGGCTTCGGCAGCTACAGCGCACCTCCCCGCGGCTACGCGGTGCTGCCGGGCTTCGGCAACCCCGACCTCACGACGGAGCGATGGCTCCACGGCACGACGGGCGTCGCGCTCGACCTCTGGGACGGTCGCGTGCAGTTCACCGCCGACGGCTTCGTGAAATGGGGGATGGGCACCGTCGCTCCCTCCGCGGCGAGGGTGAACCGCGACGGCGTCGATGAGCCCGAGCGCTTCTCGAACCGCGGCACCGCGCGGGTCTTCGGCGGCGAGTGGATGCTGCGCCTTCGCCCGGGGCGCACGCCCTTCTTCGGGTGGATCGCCTACACCCTGCAGAGCGCGGAGCGTCGCGACGACGACGTCCTTCCCTGGTACACGTCGCCGTGGGACCAGACGCACCTCCTCACGGTGGTGGCGGGGGCGATGCTCGGCCGCGGCTGGGAGGTGGGCGCGCGGGTGCGGTGGACCTCGGGCCTGCCCGAGCCGAGGGTGCTGGGCGCGGTCTTCGACGCCGACCGCGACGTGGCGCTCACCCGCGTCGACGGGCTGAACCCGGGGAGGCTGCCCGACTATTTCGCGCTCGACCTGCGGGTCGCGAAGCGCTTTCGGGCAGGACCGCTACGGCTCCAGGCGGTGCTCGACGTCCTGAACGTGACCAATTACCAGAACGTCGAGAGCCGGATCTACGCCTGGGATCGTCGCCGGAGCGTGGCGGTGACGGGCCTGCCGATCCTTCCATCGATCGGGCTAAGGGTGGAGTACTGACTGCGCGCAGGCGCGCGGCGGGTGTAGCGTGTGGGGCCGGCTCTGAGCCCCTTCAGGAGGTCGTGGGAGATGTTCAGCAAGCGCAGCCGCAAGCACGGCGACGATCAGCCGCTCGAGCTCGAGGAGCGCGCGCTCGCGGGCATGGTCGACGCGGGGATCCTCATGGCCGCGGCCGACGGGAACATCCACCCCGACGAGATCGTGGTGGTGAGCGACGTGATCGACGGCTTCTTCGAGGGCAACGTGTCGAGCGAGCGCATCCGGTCGATGGTCGACAGCTCGATCGCGGCGCTGCAGAGCGACGGCTTCGACGCGAGGTTGAACGCGCTGGTGTCCGACCTGCCGAGCGACGAGCGCCGAGAGCTCGCGCTGATGGGGGCGGGCACCGTGATGCTCGCCGACGGCGAGTACTACGAGGGCAGCGACGAGGACGAGACCTACGACGACCTCGCGACGGCGCTCCGCATCGACCCCGAGCGCGCCGACGAGCTGCTCGACGAGGTCGCGGGGCACCACGAGTAGATCCGCGGGTGGAGGCTCCGACGCGAGAGATCGTCTACGCGCACCCGGCGCCGGGGCGCGCTCGCTACGGCGCGTGGGTGATGGCGGCGCTGGTCGCGCTGATCGTGCTGTGGCCGACCTACAAGGTGCTCGGCCCGCTGGCGTTCGCCGTCGTGGCCGTCGCGACCGCGGGCGCCCTCGCGTGGCTGCGGCGTTACGGGGGCGGCGGGGCGCTGACGGCGCTGAAGGTGGAGTCGGACGCCGACGCGAGGGTGCTCAGGCTGGAGCACCGCGGCGGCGCGCTGGAGGTCCCGTGGAGCGAGGTCACCGCCGTGGAGTCGGGCACGGTGCAGACGGGCGAGGGGCTCACCCTCGACGCGGTGACGCTCCGCCGCGGAGAGCGCGACCCGGTGGTGTTCAGCGTGACGAGCGCGGGCGCCGCGGAGGGGGCCGCGAGGGCGATCCGCGCGGTGATGGGCGAGGGGAAGACCGCGGAGGAGTGAGCGGTGCCTCCCGCGCGCCCGCTCCCTTCACGGCGTAGACTCCGCGGCTATGCGCCACGCCGCCCTCCTCGCGCTGCCGCTCCTCCTCGCGGCCCCCACCGCCGCCGCGCAGCCCGCGCCCGCCGCGCCCTACTACGACGCCGCGCCCATGATGGCCGCGATGCGCCCGGTGTACCGCGGCAACCTCGCGACGCTCGCGAACGTCCCCCGGCTCGACGCGCTGCCCTACTACGACCTCGCGCTCACCCTCGACCCGAGCGGCGCCCGCTACACCCTCCGCGAGGAGGTGCGCTTCACCAACACCTCCCGCGCCCCGATGCGCGAGCTGGTCTTCCGCGTGTACGGCAACGCCACGCGGCGCGAGGGCAACGCCGCGCCGCCCGTGGCCTTCCGCTCGGGGAGCTGCGACGGCGCGACCTGCGCGGTGCGCTCGGAGTCCCCCTCGGTGATCGTCGTGCGCCCGACGCGCCCGATCCCCCCGAACGGGCGCCTCACCGTTCGCATGGAGCTCGACGCGACGCTCCCGCAGATCGCCGCGAACCGCACCACCATCATGGCCCAGGGCACGGAGTCGATGTCGGCCCTCGGCAGCAGCGAGAGCGGCGGCGACTACGGCCTCCTCGCGCGGGGCGACAACATCACCAGCCTCGCGAACTTCTACCCCGTGCTCGCGCGGCGCAGCGGGAGCCAGTGGGTGCGCTCCGACTCCGGCAGCGTCGGAGACTTCGGCAGCGACGACCTCTCGAACGTGCACGCCGTGATCGACGCGCCCGACGGCTGGGTGGTCGCCGCGAGCGGCACCGCCGTGCGCGCCGACGCCGCCAACGGGCGCCGCCGTCACGAGGTCATGGCCCCCGCGGTGCGCGACTTCGCCGTGATGGCCGGGCCCACCCTGCGCGTGTCGACGCGGCGCGTGAACGACGTCGAGGTGCGCTCGATCTACCTCCCCGAGCACCAGCTCGCGGGCACGCAGGCCCTCGACGTCGCCGCGGCCTCGCTCGCGGTCTTCGAGCAGCGCTTCGGGCCCTACCCCTACGTCGACCTCGACGTGGTCGAGGCGCCCCTCGTGGGCGGAGCGGGCGGCGTGGAGTTCTCGGGCCTCGTCACCGTCGCGAGCATGTTCTACCGAGGCGTCTCCGAGGCGCAGTCGCGCGGCGCGAACAACAACAGCGGCGGCGGTCTGGGGGGGCTCCTCGGGGGGCTGAGCGGCCTGGGGAGCCTCGGCGACCCGAGCGCGGTGCTGGGGCAGATGCTCCCGTCGATGCTGGAGTTCGTGACCGCGCACGAGGTCGCGCACCAGTACTGGCACGGGCTCGTCGGGAGCGACTCCCGTGACCATCCCTTCATCGACGAGTCGCTCGCGCAGTGGTCGGCGGCCTACTACATCGAGACGCGCTACGGGGCCGAGCGCGCGCGCCGCGACGCCGACATGCAGGTGCGCATGAACTACCAGTTCATGCGGATGATGAACCACGCCGACGGCGCGGTAGACCGGCCCGCCTCGGCCTTCTCGAACCCGATGGTCTACGCCGGGCTCGTCTACGGAAAGGGCCCCTACCTCTACAACGCCTTGCGAGAAGCGGCGGGCGACGCGGCCTTCTTCCGCGCGCTGCGGCGCTACGTCGACACCTGGCGCTTCAGGGTCGCGCCCTCCAACGGCTTCATTGATGCCCTCGCGGCCGAGACCCCGGCCAACGCGCAGCGCTACCGCGCCCTCGCGCGGCGCTGGCTCCGAGAGACCCACGGCGACCAGGACCTCGGCCAGCTCGACATGGGCTCCCTCATCGGGAACATGCTCGGCGGCGGCAACAACGGCCTCCCGCCCGAGACGCAGCAGATCCTCCAGCAGCTCGGCCCGCTCCTGCAGGGCGGAGGCAACGGAGGCGACGGCGGCGGCCTCGGGCAGATCCTCCAGGGGCTGCAACGTCAGGGGGCCGGGCAGGGCAACGCCCCCGCGCGGCGTCAGGGTCAGACCCCGGGCAACGGTCAGGGGCAGGCCGAGCCCTCGCAGCAGGAGCTACAGCAACTGCTCCAGCAGGCGCTTGAGGGCCTTGGGGGGATGTGAGCTCCCGTGATATGCCGCGCCCCGACGATGGCGCCGCGCTTCACGCTCGTGTTCTTCCTGGTCGCCGCCGGCGCCTTCGGCTGCAAGAAGGTGATCGGCGACTCGTGCTCGATCGCCTCTGACTGCTCGATCTCGGGCGACCGCCAGTGCGACACCACCCAGTACGACGGCTACTGCACGCAGGTGGGGTGCGACCCGAACTCCTGCCCCGACGAGGCCTCGTGCGTGGCCTTCAACGCTCACGCGCCGCGCCTCGAGCGCCGCTACTGCATGGCGTCTTGCGAGACCGACGACGACTGCCGCACGCCGGAGTACCGCTGCCAGCGGGCTGACGCGCGCTCCTCCGAGGGCTGCGCGAACGGCGCCGACGGCGGGGGGGTGCTGCCGCAGGGGCAGACCTGCAACGTGATCCTCGACACGCCCGCGCGCGCGCCGGGGTACTGCGTGCAAGCCACCCAGTGAAGCTCGCGGGCTTCGTGCTCCGCCGGCTCGCCTCGGGCGCGCTGACGGTGCTCGCGGTCGCCACGCTCTGCTTCGTCACGCTCCACGCGCTGCCGGGTGACCCCACCGACGTGCTCCTCGACGAGACCGCGGGGCCCGAGGCGCGCGAGGCCCTACGCCACGCCCTGCACCTCGACGCGCCCGTCGCGGCGCGTTACCTGATCTTCCTCCGAGAGGCCCTCTTCGAGGGGATGGGCCGCTCGTGGGTGCACCCCGACCGCAGCGCCGTCGCCGCCGTGCTCGAGGTGTGGCCGCACACCGCCGCGCTCGCCGTGAGCGCGATGGTCGTGGCGTGGGGCGTAGCGATCCCCCTCGCGCTGCTGGCCGCGACGCGGCCCAACACCCGCACCGACGCCGCGGTGGGCGTGGCCTCTCTCCTCGGGATGGCCCTGCCGTCGCTGTGGGTGGGCCCGATGCTGGTGCTGGCCTTCTGCGTCGCGCTGCCGTGGCTACCGTTTCCGGGGCCCGACGCGTCGGGGGCGGGCTCGATGGTGCTGCCCTCGCTCACGCTCGGCGCTGGGATGGCCGGGATCCTCACGCGCATGGGGCGCGGCGCGCTGCGCGAGGTGTTGCGCGAGCCCTACGTGCAGACCGCGCGCGCCAAGGGCCTGTCGGAGCCGGTGGTGCTGGTGAAGCACGCGCTCCGGAGCGCGATGGTGCCGCTGCTCACGGTGGGCGGCTCGCAGCTCTCGGCGCTGCTCGGCGGCGCGGTGGTGACCGAGCGGATCTTCGAGCGGGTGGGTCTCGGGTCGCTCTTCCTCGACGCGCTGCTTCGCAGGGACATCCCGGTGGTGATGGCCTGCGTGGTGGGGGTCGCGGTGACCGTGGTGCTGGTGCAGCTCGCGGTGGACCTCGCCTACGCGGTGGTCGACCCGCGCATCCGGGTGAGCGCGTGAGGGCGCCGAAGGGAAGGGCCCTCGTGGGCCTCCCGCTGGTGGCGGCGTTCGCCATCCTCGCGGTGGTGGGGCCGTGGGTGGCTCCCTACTCGCCCTCGGCGATCGACCTCGCGCACGACCTCGAAGGTCCGTCTCGCGCGCACTGGCTCGGCACGGGAGACAACGGCGTCGACGTGCTCTCGGTGCTCCTCGCGGGGGCGCGCCTCGCGGGGGAGGTGAGCGTCGCCGCGGTGCTGCTCTCAGTGGTGACGGGCGTGGCGCTCGGAGGGGGCGCGGCCTACCTGGGCGGTCGGGTCGACGGGTGGGTGGCGAGGGTGACCGACGCGGCGCAGTCGTTCCCGTCGCTGATCGTGAACATGGCGGTGCTCGCGCTGGCGCCGCGGCCGGGGGTGGGTCACCTCATCGCGGCGCTGTCGATCACGGGCTGGGTGGGCTACGCGCGGGTGGCGCGCGCGGAGGTGCTGCGGCTCCGCGAGCGGGAGTTCGTGACGGCCGCGCGGGCGCTGGGCGCGTCGGGGCCGCGGGTGTTCTTCCGGCACGTGCTCCCGAACGCGACGGGGCCCTTGATGGTGCAGGCGACCTTCGGGCTCGGGGCGACGGTGCTCGCCGAGGCGTCGCTGTCGTTCCTCGGGCTGGGGCCGGGGGCGAGCGCGTCGTGGGGGGCGCTGTTGGATCAGGGCACGGCGCACCTGCTCCAGACGCCGCGGCTCGCGGTCTGCGCGGGCGTCGCGATCACGGCGACGGTGCTGGGCCTGAACCTCACGGGAGACTGGCTCCGCGACAAGCTCGACCCGCGAGAGGGGTGACTACGCGCTCGCGCGGCGGAGTCGGTCGCGCACCGCCTCCCAGCCGGGCTCGTCGGGCGGCGCCTCGACCACGATCGCGCCGCAGCCCTCGTCCTCGAGCCGGTGCAGCGCCGCGAAGAGCGCCGCGGCGTAGCCCGCCGGGTCTCGCGGCAATCGGATCACCACGTCGGCGGTCGGTGCCACGGTGCCGTCGACGATCACCACCCCCACTCGCAGCCCCGCGTCGGTCATCGCTCGTGCCGCCTCTGACAGCGCGTCGCGGGTGACCACCGTCGTGCGCGCCGAGGGCGCGTAGTGACGTCGCGCCGTGCCGGGCGAGGGAGAGGGCGAGGCCTCGTCGTGGTCGAGCTCCACCGCGACCACCGACGGGGCCGCCTCTCGCAGCGCGTCGAGCGGGACGCCTCCGGGGCGCAGGACGCGCGGCGGGTCGACGGAGACATCGACCACCGTCGACTCGATGCCCACGGCGCAGGGCCCTCCGTCGACGATGAGCGGCACTCGCCCGCCGAGGGACTTCAGCGCGTGCTCCGCGGTCGTCGGTGAGAGCGTCTGGAAGCGGTTCGCGCTCGGCGCCGCCAAGGGGCGGCCGAGGGCGCCGAGCACCGCGCGCATCACCGGGTGCGACGGACAACGCAACGCCACGGTGTCGCCGCCCGCGGTGACGACGTCGGGCACGCGCCCCGCGGCGCGGCGCACGAC
>JAEYZO010000512.1 GCA_023428035.1 Pseudomonadota bacterium
CCGCGGCGGCGCGGGCGAGCTGGGGGGCGTCGAAGAAGCCCAGGGAGCCTCCGGCGCCGGCGAGGGGGAGGGCCGCGGGGAGCGCGAAGGCGAGGTCGGCTGCCCACGCGGGGGGCGGCGCGGTGGAGGCGTCGGGGTCGGGCATCGACGGCGGGCGACGCTACCGCGGGGGCGCGGGGATTGTCGGGCTCTTTCAACGGGCGGTGGCGCGAGGCATCATCGCGGCGCGTCGCGAGGCGAAGACGCGAGGGAGCGAGTGGGATGAGCGTTGTGAGGGTGCTGGCGTGTGGCGTGGTGGCGGTGGTGCTGGGCTGCAGCGCGTCGCGGCAGCGGGTGGACTACCGCTACACGGGCCACGACAACGCGACGATGACCGACGTGAACGTGGTGCCGGGGCCGATGCCGGCGAGCGAGTCGTTCACGGGGAGCTTCTCGTCGCCGCAGATCGGTGACGTCTTCCTGGAGCAGACGGGCGACGCGGTGGTGGGGCAGTACTCGTACCCGCGCGGGGCGTGCCGCGCGACGGGGCGCATCGAGGGGCGGGTCGAGGGCAACCTCCTGCGCTTCCGGTGGACCGAGAGCCAGCGCAGCTGCGGGCGCCTCGGGCTGCTCACCGGGCACGGGTACTTCCTGTTCTGGGTCGACTCCGCGGGCAACGGCCGCGCGAACGGCCAGTGGGGCTTCAACGAGAACGAGGCCGGCGGCGGGCCCTGGTCGCTCTTCCGCGACCGCGTGCGCCGTCAGCCCCCGGTGGAGGAGAGCGGCGACCGGGGAGCGTTCAGCGACGACCCGGTGAGCGGCGCCGACGCGGGCGCGAGCAACTGAGTAGGCGCTACTTCTCGTCGTCGCCGGGGTCGTCAGGCAGCGGCGGCGGCGGGAGCGTCTCGCCCATCGGGTTCACCGACGAGCGCTGGGCCTCGACGGTGGGGCCCTCGTCGTCGTCGATGCTCGGGTGCGCGGCCTCGGCCCTCGGGTCGGGCTCGGCGGGGAGCGCGATCTGCCGGGTCTCATCGAGGGAGGGTCGCGAGCGGCGCGAGGCGCGGTCGCCGTCGAGCACGCGCACCACCACGGCGGTGACGTTGTCTTCGCCGCCGTGGTCGTTGGCGAGCGCGACGAGGGTGCGGCACGCGACCTCGGGCTCGTCGTCGCGCAGCACCGACGAGAGGATCTCGTCGTCGGAGACCATGCCCGACAGGCCGTCGGAGCAGAGCACGTAGACGTCGTCGGCCTTCGCCTCGTCGGCGACGAGGTCGACCATCACGGCCTCGGTCATTCCAAGGGCGCGGGTGATGACGTTGCGCGGGAGCTCGTCCCTCTGCTCGGGGGGCAGGTCGGGCATCGCGCGGAGGTACTCGTTCACCAGCGAGTGGTCTTGCGTGAGCTGCCGGATCTCGCCGCCGCGGACGCGGTAGCAGCGCGAGTCGCCGACGTGGCCGACGTAGACCTTTCCGCTCTGCGGGAGCACCAGCACGCCGACGACGGTGGTGCCCATGCCCCGGTGGTCGGGGTTGCGCGCGCTCTCTTCGTAGATCGACCGGTTGGCGACCTTGATCGAGGTGATGAGCCGGTTCTCTTCGAGGCTGAGCGACGGGTCGAAGTGGAAGGGCCACGTCGCGTCGTCGCGCATGGTGCTGTCGAAGAAGGCCCCCATCGCGTCGGCGGCCATGCGAGACGCGACGGCGCCGGCGCGGTGCCCGCCCATGCCGTCGGCGACGAGGTAGAGCCCGTGGCGGTCGAGGACCGCGAAGCTGTCCTCGTTGTGCTCGCGGAGGAGCCCCACGTCGCTGAGACCGGCTGCGAGGACCTTCAGCGCCACACCTTTTCGCGAGCGTTTCACCTCGCCGCGAGGGTGTCAAGACGTTGACGCCCCCGGAACCCCTAGGGAAATGGGCACTTTCGCGCGACCGCGGCGCCGTGCTAGCGACCATCACCGCGCAGCGAGGAGACAGCCCATGGGACACCGCATCGCAATCCTCCCCGGCGACGGGATCGGCACCGAGGTCACGCGCGAGGCCGTGGCCTTGTTGGAGCTGGTCGACCGCGCGAGGCCGATGCCCCTCTCGCTGTGGCACCTCGACCTCGGGGCGGAGCGCTACCTCCGCGACGGCACCACGATGCCGGCGGAGACCTTCGACGAGGTGAAGGAGACCTGCTCAGCGGTGCTCCTCGGCGCGCTCGGCGACCCCCGGGTGCCCTCGAACGACCACGCGAGGGACATCCTCTTCGGCTTTCGCTTCGGGCTCGACCTCTACGCGAACGTCCGCCCGGTGCGCTGCCTCGACGACCGGCTGTGCCCGCTCAAGGGCCGCGCCGCGAGCGACGTCGACATGGTGGTCTTCCGCGAGAACACCGAGGGCGTCTACGTGAACGTCGGCGGCCAGGTGCGCCGCGGCACCGCCGACGAGATCGCCATCAACGAGGACATCAACACCCGCCGGGGCGTCGAGCGGATCATCCGCGCGGCCTTCGACTTCGCGGTGAGGCGCGGCAAGCGGCGCGTGCACATGGCTGACAAGTCGAACGCGATGAAGCACGCGCACGAGCTGTGGCTGCGGGTGTTCCGCGAGGTGGCGAAGGAGCACCCGACGATCGAGGCGGTGCACGTCTACGTCGACGCGCTCTGCCTCTACATGGTGCAAGACCCGTCGAGCATCGAGGTGGTGGTCACCAACAACCTCTTCGGAGACATCGTGACCGACCTCGGCGCGGCGCTGCAGGGCGGCCTCGGCATGGCTGGGAGCGCGAACGTCCACCCGGGCCGCACGCTGGGCCTCTTCGAGCCCGTGCACGGCTCCGCGCCCACCATCGCGGGCAAGGACCGCGCGAACCCCTTCGCCGCGGCGCTCACCGTCGGGATGATGCTCTCGCACCTCGGCGTGCCCGAGGTCGAGGGTCACATCGAGTC
>JAEYZO010000519.1 GCA_023428035.1 Pseudomonadota bacterium
CCCTCGACCCGCCCCCCTCGACGGCGCGGGCCTCGCTCGCGGGGACGCTCCGCATCGAAGAGTCCTCCGTCGAGGCGCCGCGCCCGTCGTCGGTGCTCGGCGGCACCATCATGAACCCCGCGCTCGCGCTCACCGGCGACGCCCCCTCGACGCGCCTCGACATGACGCTCATGGCGCCGGCCCCGTCGCGAACGCCGCCGCAGCCTCCGCCGCCCCCTCCACCCTCGACCCCGCCGCTCTCGCGGTGGGAGCCCCACGTGCTGAGCGCGTCGCCCCCGCCGCCACGCTCCAACGGAGGCCTCCTCACGGCGCTCGTGGTGGGCGCCGTGGCCCTCGCCGTCGCCGCCCTCTTCGCGCTGGTGCGTTGAGCGCGCTTGTCGCTCCGTCGCGCGCCGTGAGAGTCTCGCCGACCGCGGAGGCGTAGACCCGATGAGCGTCGCGTGGGGTGAGGTTCAGTTCGGTCTCGAGGCCGGCGGCGTGGCGTGGCGGGTGGTCGAGGCGCGGGCCACCGAGGGGCTCTCGGCGCTCTACGAGTGCTCGGTCGAGGCCGCCACCGACGACTTCGACGTCTCGCCGCCGCGCCTCCTCGGCGCCGCGGCGGCGCTCACACTGACCCGCGGGTCGCTGCGACGGCGCTTCGTCGGCGTCGTGGCCGCGGTGGAGGACAAGGGCGTCACGTCGGACCAGCGCGTGGTGGAGCTGACGGTGGTGCCGTCTCTGTGGCTCCTCGGGCAGCGCAGCGACCGCCGGGTGTTCCAAGACGCCGACGCGCTCTCGATCGTGCGCGAGGTGCTCCGGTCGGCGGGGATCTACCAGGCCGACGGGCAGCTCGTCGAGCGGCTCTCGCCGCAGCACTACCGCCCGCGGGAGTACTGCGTGCAGTGCGGCGAGACCGACCTGGATTTCGTGCGCCGGCTCCTGGAGGAAGAGGGCGTGAGCTTCTACTTCCCCGAGGGCGACGTCGACGCGCTGGCGCTCGCAGACGCCTCCGCGGCGGGCTGCTGGGCGCAGGTGCCGACCCTCGACGGCGGCCCCGTCGAGGCCGTGGCCGACGACGCTCCGAGGGCCGCGGCGGAGTGGGTCCGTCAGTTCGTCCCGGGCGACG
Source organism: Pseudomonadota bacterium (assembly GCA_023428035.1). Classification (GTDB taxonomy): domain Bacteria; phylum Myxococcota_A; class Polyangia; order Polyangiales; genus JAEYZO01. The sequence goes on from JAEYZO010000519.1 coordinate 1,106, forward strand.
CCCTGCGGCCCACGGACGTCACCGCGAGGGACACGGACTTCACGCACCCCGACGCCGCGGCGGCGATGACCGCGAGCCGCCCCGCGACGCGCGGAGCCCGCTCGCTCTACGAGTTCCCCGGGCGCTTCGTGCTCGGGCCCTACGACGAGGGCGGCCGCACCTACGGCGCCCACGACGGCGCCCGCAAGGCGCAGGTGCGCTTCGAGGCCGAGGCCGTCATGGCCCAGAGCGCGCGGGGGCAAGGGAACGTCACGGGCTTCTCCGCCGGGGCGGCCTTCGCGCTCCGCCAATCACTGCGCGACGACGTGCCCGAGCGGTACCTCGTCACGCGGGTGATCCACGTCGGGAGCGCGCCCGAGGTGCTGCTGCCCCGCGAGAGCGCGACGACGGCGGAGTCGCGCTACCGCAACCTCTTCGAGTGCGTGCCCGCCGAGACGCCGTACCGCCCGCCGCGGGTCACGCCGAAGACCCACGCGGCGCCGCAGAGCGCGGTGGTCGTCGCCGCCCCGAGCTCCTCCGAGGAGATCGAGACCGACGCCTACGGCCGCGTGCTCGTCCGCTTCGCGTGGGACCGACCCGAGCGGCGCTCGAGCGCACAGCCCGAGCGGGCCTCGTGCTGGCTCCGCGTCGCGCAGGCCTGGTCGGGCGACGGCTGGGGCGTCGTCTTCACCCCGCGGGTGGGCACCGAGGTGCTGGTGCAGTTCCTCGACGGCGACCCCGACCGCCCCGTGGTGACCGGGTGCCTCTACAACGCCGGCCTCGCGCCCCCCGTCGAGCTCCCCGCGAAGAAGAGCCAGTCGGTGCTCCGCACGCGCAGCACCCCGGGCTCCGACGGCTACAACGAGCTGCGCTTCGAAGACCTCGCCGGCGAGGAGGAGGTCTCCTTCCACGCCCAGCGCGACCACCGCGAGAAGGTGCTGCGAGACCACCGCGCAGAGGTCGACCGCGACGAGGCCCTGCGCGTGGGGCGCGACCAGACCGCCGAGGTCGAGCGGCACCGCAAGGCGAGCGTCGGCGGCGACGACACCCTCGAGGTCGAGGGCAAGCACGGCGTGGTCGTGCACGGCAGCGCCTCGCTCCACTCCGACGGCAAGCACACCCTCACCGCCGACGAGAAGATCACCGTCGAGTGCGGCGGCGGGGGCGGCTCGCGGGTGGTGCTCGAGCCCGACGGCGTGACCATCGAGGGCTCGCAGCGGCTCACGCTGAAGTGCGGCGGCGCCCAGGTCGCCCTCACCCCGAGCAAGGTCGTCCTGAGCTCGGGCTCCGGCGCCACCGTGGAGCTCGACGGCGCGATGGTCACCATCAACGGCGCGGCCACCGTCTCGGTGCAGGGCGGCCTCGTGAAGATCAACAGCTAGGCGACGCGCGATGCCCCCCGCCGCGCGCCTCGGAGACATGCACGTCTGCCCGATGAGCACGGGCCCGGTGCCTCACGTCGGCGGCCCCATCACCCTCGGGTGCATGACCGTGCTCGTG
>JAEYZO010000531.1 GCA_023428035.1 Pseudomonadota bacterium
GCCGCGCGCGGGGGGCGAGCCAGCGGGTGAAGCCCTCCCGCTCGAGGGCGCGGGCGAAGGCCGTGAAGCGCCCCGCGGGGACGAGCGCGTCGAGGTCGCAGCCCCGGCGCTCGCCCCGGTCGCCCCAGAGGGCGGCGTCGCTCCAGGCGCCCTTGAGGAACACCACGGGAGAGCCCAGCGCGCGGCCGATGTCTGAGAGCATCCGGCGCTGGCGAGAGAGCACGGCGCCCTGCACCGCCTGGGTGATGCGCGCGTCGAGGGCGGTGACCACGGCGTAACGACCGGGCGAGACTGTACGACGGACCGCGGCGAGGCGACGCATGAGCAGACCGAGGCGGTACGTGATCGTGGGCAACGGCGTGGCGGGCGCGACCGCGGCGCTCACCCTGCGAGCCCGCGACGACAGGGCAGACATCTCGATGGTGAGCGACGAGGGGCCGTATTTCTTCTCGCGCACGGCGCTGATGTACGCGTTCATGGACCGGCTCCCGCGCCGGGCGATGGAGCCCTTCGAGCGCAAGGTCTGGGACGAGCAGCGCATCACCCGCGTGACCGAGCGCGTGACCGACCTCGACGTCGGCGCGGGGGCGCTCCGCACGAAGGGAGGGACGTCGATCCCCTTCGACCGGCTGCTCCTCGCGACGGGCTCGACCCCGCGGCGCCTCGAGGCCGAGGGGCTCAGCCCCGACACCGACGGGCTCGTACACTTCGTCACGATGCAGGACCTCGACGCCTGCGAGCGTTGGGCGCCGACGACCCGCGAGGCCGTGGTGGTGGGCGGCGGGCTCATCGGCATCGAGCTGGTCGAGTGCCTCCTGCACCACGGGGTCAAGACCACCTTCCTGGTGCGCGAGCCCTGGTACTGGCCCGTCGCGCTGTGCCGCGAGGAGGGAGACCTCATCACGGAGCACATGCGCGCGATGGGCGCCGACGTGCGCCTCGGGGTGACCCTCGAAGGGGTCGAGCGCGACGCGTCGGGGCGGGTGTCGGGCGTTCGCACCAGCGAGGGAGAGGCGCTCCCCGCGCAGATGCTCGGGGTGAGCATCGGGGTGGTGCCGCGGGTCGAGTGGCTGCGCGAGGCGAAGACGCCGCCGAGGCTCAACCGCGGGATCCTCGTCGACGACGCGCTGAAGACCAGCCTCGACGGGGTGTGGGCGGCGGGCGACTGCGCCGAGATCGAGTGGCCCGACCGCCCCGCGCAGGTGGAGCAGATCTGGTACAGCGCGAAGCGCCAGGGGGAGCTGGCCGCGCGCAACATGTCGGGCCCTCCCGCGCGCTACGCGCCGCCGGTGTTCTTCAACTCGGCGAAGTTCTTCGAGGTCGAGTACACCACCGTGGGAGAGCTCACCCGCGTGCCCGAGGGCTCCATGAGCGTCTATCGCGCGCACCCCACGAAGCCCCTCACGCAGCGGGTGGTTCACGACGGGGGCAAGGTGCTCGGATTCAATTTCCTCGGGTCGCGCTGGGACCACGCGCTGCTCTCGCGCTGGATCGTCGAGGAGCGCCCCCTCGACTGGGTGCTCTCCCACCTCCGCGATGCGCAGTTCGACGTCGAGCTTGGCCGCGCCGACCTCTCGCGCATGGTGGAGCGAGAGATCCCCGTGGCGCTCCCCGAGCTGAGGCGCGCGTGAAGCGGCCCGGGGTCGCGAGCGCCGTCGCGCACGACCTCCAGCACCGAGGCGTCTCGGCCTGGGCGCTGTCGTCGGTGCTGCTGGGCTTCTACTTCGGGCTCTACCTGCCCGCTGAGACGAAGCAGCTCCTCACCTGGCTCGGCTTCGCGCGGCCTGAACACTCCGTCGCGAAGCTCGCCGACATCGCCTCCGACGCGCGGGTGCACCTCGCATTCCCGGGGCCCGGCGCGTGGGTGGTGACGGCCGTGGTCGCCGCGCTGGTGGCGCTCCCCTGGGCGTGGTTCGCCGCGCGCGACGAGGGCTTCGCGTGGAGCGACCGGGTGAAGCGCGGCGCGCTCATCCTCGCCGCGAAGACCGCGGGGCTCACCGTCGCGACGATGGCCCTCTCGCTCTTCTTCGCGAACGCGCTGGAGCGACCCGAGCGCGGCGGGAAGCACCTCCTCCCCGTCGCGGGGGAGCACTGGCCTGGCTTCGTGCTGGCGCCGCTCCTCGCGCTCTCGGTCGCGGGGGTGCTCTACGGTCTCGCCCGCGCGGCGCGTCGCAAGGGAGACGCTGGCGCGCTCCTCCGCGCGCTCGCGCTCCCGCTCGCTTCGTTGTTCGCGGGGCTGCTGGTGGTGCTCTACGGCACCCACTGGCTCGAGCCCGCGGGCGTGCCCGACCACGAACGCTCGGTGCGGGGCTTCTTCGCGCTGCTCTACGGCAAGCTCGACTCGAAGTGGACCCTCTACGGACTGCTCTACACGATGGCCGTCTCGGTCGGCGGCGTGTGGATGATCGGGAGGTACCTCCACAACCGCTACCAGGTCGTGCGCACGCTCGTGGTGATCTTCGTGCAGTCGACCTTCGCCTTCTCGGTGCCTGTGCTCTTGGAGCTCTTCCAGCGGCCCGGCGCGTACCTCTCGTACCTCTGGCCGCTGAAGATCGAAAGCTTCTACCCCGACAACGTCCTGCGGCAGCCGATGCCCTTCATCCTGTGGAGCTTCGTGGGCGCGCTCGTCCTCACGCCGCTCCTCGGGGTCTTCTTCGGCAAGCGCTGGTACTGCTCGTGGGTGTGCGGCTGCGGCGGCCTCGCGAACACCGCGGGGGAGCCCTTTCGCCACCTCTCGCAGAAGGGCTCAAGCGCGTGGCGCTTCGAGCGAGGAACCGTCTACACGGTGCTCGTCGTCGCCATCGTCGTGACGCTCCTCGTGGTGCTCTCGGCCTTCGTCGGCGAGGGCAGCTCGGTCACCGGCGCGTGGTGGCCCGGCCACGGAGCCCCCTCGACCTGGCGCTTCGAGCCCACCGCGAGCGGCGGCCTCGTGCGCGGCGCTGCGCGCGCCCGCTACGTGTACGGGGTGCTGGTCGTGGCCGTGCTCTCGGGCGCGGTGGGCGTCGGGCTCTACCCCCTCGGCGGCACCCGCGTGTGGTGCAGGTACTTCTGCCCCATGGCCGCGATGCTCGGCCTCGTGCAGAAGTTCGGGCGCTTCCGCATCAAGGTGAAGCCCGACATGTGCATCTCGTGCGGGATGTGCACGCAGTACTGCGAGATGGGCATCGACGTGCGCGCCTACGCTCAGGCCAACGAGAGCTTCACCCGCGCGAGCTGCGTCGGCTGCGGGATGTGCGCCGAGGTCTGCCCCCGCGGGGTGCTCCAGCTCGAGCAGCGCTTCCCCCACGAGCCCGGTCCGCGGCCCGCGTTGGTGCAGCTCCGGGCGCGCAAGTGAGGCCGTCGTCGGCGCCTCCCGCTCCCGCGCCGCTCTGTGCTACGCCCGGCCGCGGTGACCGCAGACCCGCTCCCGCTCACGGCCCCCGCGGACTTCGACCGCGTCGCGCGCCGCCTCGCTGACCCTACGGTCGCCCGCGTCGACCTCTCCCGCGCGCACGGGGGCTCCCTCGGCCTGCTCCTCGCCGAGCTCGCGCGCCGCCCCAACGCGCCGCCGGCGCTGGTGATCTCCCCCGACGGAGACGAGGCCCGCAAGCTCGTCTCCGACACATCGTTCTTCTACGGCGCGGGCTCCGACGACGGAGAGGCCGCCGAGGAGGGCCGCGGCGAGGTGCTGCTCCTCCCCGCGCCCGACCAGTCCCCCTACGTCGACGTGGCGCCCGACCGCCGCGTGTCGATGGCGAGGCTCGCGACGCTCTTTCACCTCTCGCAGAAGCTCCCCTGGCGCGTGCTCGTCGCGCCGGCCTCGGCGCTCGCGCGCAAGGTCGTGCCGAGGGCCGCCCTCGCGCCGCGGTGTGACCTCGTGCAGGAGGCCGAGTTCGTCGACCGCGCGGGGCTCCTGCGCGGGCTCGCCGAGGGCGGGTATCTCCGCGTGCCCGTGGTCGAAGACCCCGGCACCTTCGCGGCGCGCGGCGCGGTGATCGACGTGTGGCCGCCGAGCTCCCGCTGGCCCGCCCGTATCGAGCTCGAAGAGGACCTCTGCCTCGGGATCAAATACTTCGACCCCGAGGGCCAGCGCACCGTGCGCGCCGTGAAGGAGCTCTTCCTCCACCCCGCGCGAGAGGCGCTCGTAGGTGACGCCGAGCGCAGCCGCGCGAGACGTCGCGTGCGTGAGCTCACCGACGCCGTCGACATGCCGAGCGTGGCCGCGTCGCGCCTCCTCGAAGACGTCGAGAGCGGACGGGCCTTCTTCGGCGCCGAGGGATTCCTCCCCGCCTACTACGAGTCGCTCGAGGCCTTCACCGACTACCTGCCCGACGACTTCGTCGTGCTGTGGGACCGGCCCGCGCGGGGGCTCGCGAACCTCCGCGAGGAGATCGACCGCGCCTCGCGCGACCTCGCCGCCCGCGTCGAGAAGAGGCAGCCCGCCTTCGACCTCTCCGCGCACTACCTCGACGAAGAGGCCCTGCTCGCGGCCCTCGCGCCGCGACGTCTCGCGGTGACCCACGACGTGGTGGTGCGCTCCACCGACGCGCTGCGATCGGGCACCGCCGACGCGCTGGAGTACGCGCCTCCCGACGCCGACCCCCTCGACGTCGGGGCCGACCCCCTCACGCGCCTCGCGGCCGACATCCGTTCGGCCCGCAACGAGAAGGGAAAGGCCGACGCCCTCATCCCACTCGTCGAGCAGTCGCGCTGGTGGTTCGAGCACGGCTACAGGGTCTTCGTCACGGGCCGCACCCCGACCCAGACCGAGCGCGTCGCGACCCTGCTCCGCGGTCACGGCGTCGCGGTGAAGGCCCACCTCGGCGCCTTCGACCTGCGCTGGCTCCGCGGAGAAGACCGCCCCGACGACCCTTGCGTCGAGGTCGTGACGGGGGAGGTCGCGCGCGGCTTCGCGCTCCCCTCGCGCCTCGTCGCCTTCGTCACGGAAGAAGAGATCTTCGGCGCCCGCGCCCGACGCGGCTCACGACGGAAATCCAGCGACAGCGCGGCGCGGCCCTTCATCGACGACCTGCGCGCGCTGACCGTGGGCGACCACGTGGTGCACGTCGACCACGGCATCGGGAAGTACCAGGGCCTCGTGCACCGCAAGCTCGGCGAGCACGAGACCGACCTGCTGGTCATCGAGTACCTCGGCGGCGACAAGCTCTACCTGCCGGTCACGCGCCTCAACCTCATCCAGAAGTTCAGCGGCGGTGAAGGGACGCCACGCCTCGACCGCCTGGGCGGCGCGACCTTCGCGAAGGCGAAGGCCAAGGTCGAGCGCGCGGTGCGTCAGCTCGCCGACGAGCTGTTGCGGTTGCAGGCCGAGCGCAAGGCGCACCCGGGGCGGACCTTCTCCGAGCCCGACATGATGTACCAGGAGTTCGAGGCGACCTTTCCCTTCGAGGAGACCGCCGACCAGGCCAGGGCCATCGACGAGGTCATCGCCGACCTCCGCCACGCGACCCCGATGGACCGGCTCGTGTGCGGCGACGTGGGCTTCGGCAAGACCGAGGTGGCCATCCGCGCTGCCTTTCACGTCGCGACGCAGGGCGCGCAGGTGGCGGTGCTCTGCCCGACCACGGTGCTCGCGCAGCAGCACTACCGGGTCTTCGCCGAGCGCATGGCGCCGTACCCGATCGAGGTCGCGGTGCTCTCGCGCTTCGTCACGCCCGCGCAGCAGCGCGAGACCCTGAAGCGCCTGAAGGAGGGCAAGGTCGACGTCGTCGTCGGCACCCACCGGCTGCTGTCCAAGGACGTCCACTTCAAGGACCTGGGGCTGCTGGTCGTCGACGAGGAGCAGCGCTTCGGGGTGACCCACAAAGAGCGCATCAAGCAGCTCAAGGCGCAGCTCGACGTGCTCACCCTCTCGGCGACGCCCATCCCGCGAACCCTCCAGATGGCCGTCTCTGGGATGCGCGACCTCTCGCTCATCACTACCGCGCCCGTCGACCGACGCGCGGTGCGAACGATCGTCTCCCGCGAAGACCCGCAGATCCTGAAGGAGGCCGTGACGCGCGAGCTCGCCCGCGGGGGCCAGGTCTTCTTCGTCTACAACCGCGTCGAGGGGCTCTACGAGCGCGCCGACAAGCTGCAGCAGCTCGTGCCTCACGCGCGGGTGGCGGTGGCGCACGGGCAGATGTCCCCCGACGCCCTCGAGGCCGTGATGATGGACTTCGTCGAGGGCCGCTACGACGTGCTCTGCGCGACGGCGATCATCGAGAGCGGCATCGACATCCCTCGGGCCAACACCATCGTGCTCGACCGGGCGGACCTCTTCGGCCTGTCGCAGCTCTACCAGCTCCGCGGGCGCGTCGGGCGCAGCCGCGAGAGGGCGTGGTGCTACCTCTTCGTGCCTCCGCCCTCGAAGCTCTCGGACGAGGCCCGCTCGCGCATCGACGCCATCGAGCGCTTCACCGCGCTCGGGTCGGGCTTCCACGTCGCCTCGCTCGACCTCGAGCTGCGCGGCGCGGGGGACCTGTTGGGGGCCGAGCAATCGGGCAACGTCAGCGCGGTGGGCTTCGACCTCTACTGCCAGATGCTCGAAGAGGCCGTGGCCGAGCTGCGCGGCCAGCCCCTCCCCCAGGGCGTCGAGCCCGAGCTCACCTTCGACGAGCCCAGCTACATCCCCGAGGAGTACATCGAGGACGTCGGCGTGCGCCTGTCTCTCTACAAGCGCCTCGCGAGCGCGTCGGGCGAAGACGAGGTCGCCGACCTCGCCGCGGAGATGGAAGACCGCTTCGGCCCCGCGCCCGTGCCCGCGCGCATCCTCGTGCGGGTCATGGCGATCAAGACGCGGCTGCGCAAGCTCCGCGCGCTGGGCGTCGAGGCCGGCCGCGAGCGCGTGGTGATCCACCTGAAGGACGACTCCCCCGTCGACGGCGAGAAGCTCGCCGAGCTCTGCGCCGCGAAGCGCTCCCTGTGGAAGCTCACCCCCGACCTCAAGCTCTCGCGCCGCTTCGAGCCCGGCGAGGGCGTCGCGAACGCCGAGCGCCTCCTCGACGAGCTCGACCCCCTGGTGACGTGAGGGCGCGCGCGGCCGTCCTCCTCCTCTCGCTCGCGGCGTGCACCCACGCGCCGCCGAGCTTCGTCACCGCCACCGAACCCGGCGCTCGCAGCGCTCACGCTCCAGCGCGCTCCGACGGCGGCGTCGCGAGGGTGCCCACCGTCGACGCGGGCTGCCCGCTCACCGCGCCAGGGACCGACGCCGTGCTCGCGACGGTGGGCGACGCGACGATCACCGGCTGCGACGTGTACGTCGAGTGGCACCGGCGCACGCGCCTCGGGTGGAGAGTCGACGACGCCGCGGCGATCCTCCGTGAACTCGTCGATCGCGCGCTGCTGGCCTCGCGTCACGAGGGCGCGCTGCCGCCCGAGGCGCAGCGTGAGCTCGCGGAGGCGCTCTTGCGTCATGAGGCCCTCGCCGCGATGGAGCCCGTCTCCGAGAGCGCGCTCCGCCGTTGGATGGACCGCCACGACGAGCCCGAGACGGCACCCCGCGCGCGGGCGCGCCACCTGGTGTTCGCGACGCGCCCCGCGGCCCTCGCGGCGCTGCGGCGCTTGCGCGAGGGAGGGAGCTTCGACGAGGCGCTGGCGAGCTCCATCGACCCCCTGCGCGAGCGGGATCAGGGAGACCTCGGGTACGTGTCGACGGGGCGGAGCGACCTCCCGGCGGAGCTGGTGCGCGCGGTCTTCGCGGTGCGCGAGGTGGGCGCGTGGGCCGACGAGCCGGTGCGCGTGACGCAGACCGTGACGGTGCAGGTGCGGCGCAGGCAGCGCGAGCGGCGGGTGGTGGGCTGGCACCTGGTGCAGTTGCTGGACCTCGCGCCGTCACGGGTGCTGTCGCGGGAGGAGCTGCGGCGCCGCGCGCTCCATCGGCTGAGCCGGGAGCGCTACGAGTCTGCGCTCGACGCGGCGCGCGCGCGGTGGGCGGAGCGGCTG
>JAEYZO010000592.1 GCA_023428035.1 Pseudomonadota bacterium
GCCCCCAGGAGCGGCGCGAGCGCGCGGTGCTCGGCGGGCTCCTCGCGCTCCTCGCCGCCGACGCGGCGCCCTACTTCGCCTCGCTCGACGAGGGCGACTTCACCTTCCCGCGACACGCGGCGATCTACCGCGCGCTCTTCACCCTCCACGCCCGGGGTACACCCCTCACCACCACCGCGACGGTCACGGAGCTCGAGGCCGCCGAGGAGCCCGAGAGCTACCGCGACCCGGCCTTCATCGACGACCTCGGGCGCGTCGGTGACGGCCGGGCAATGGCCGAGGCCGTCGCAGGGCTGAAGGAAGCGACCACGCGCCGGCGGGTGATGCCCGACCTGCGCGCGGCGCAGACCGCGGCGGCGCAGGGCCTCCCGCTCGACGTGGTGGCCGAGCTCACCCAGAGCGCGGCGCGCGCCGCGGCCGAGGGCGGCACGTGGCCCTCTCCGACACCGCTCGACGACGGGCACGTCGCCCCGTTCCCGCGGGACGTGTTCCGCGGGACGCTCGCGCGGTACTCGGAGGACGTCTCCCGCTCTAGTCAGGTGCCGCTCGATATGCCCGCCCTTCTCAACCTGGGGGTGGCGAGCATCGCCCTCGGCAACCGCGTGGCGGTGCGCGTGCGCCCGGGCTGGACGGAGGGCATCAACCTCTTCGTCGTCGCCGCGCTCGACTCAGGCTCTCGCAAGAGCAAGGCGTACGAGGCCGCCATCTTCCCGCTCGACGAGTGGGAGCAATTGGAGACCGAGCGCCTCGAGCGAGAGATCGACGACACCGCGAGCGCCCTGCGCTCTGCGGAGAAGGCGCTCGCGCGCGCCGAGAGCTCAGGGGACGACGCTGAGCGCTCGCGTTGCGTCGACCGCGTGCTCGAAGCGCGACGGCGCCTCGTTCTGCCCCCGCGCTTCCACACGAGCGACGTGACGGCCGAGAAGCTCTCGGCCACGCTCGCGCTGTACGGCGGGCGCTTCGCCGTCGTGACGGCCGAGGGCGGCGGCCTCTTCGACCTCATGGCGGGCAAGTACACGGGCGGGAACCTGCCCAACATCGACGTGTACCTGAAGGGCCACGCGGGCGACACGATCCGCGTCGACCGCCAGGGCCGAGCCACGGAGTACATCCGACGGCCGGCGTTGTCGGTGGTGGTCGCGACGCAGCCCGAGACCCTCCAAGTGTTCGCGGATCGGCCGGAGCTGCGCGGCCGCGGCCTCGCGGCGCGCTTCCTCTACGCCATCCCGCCGTCGAACATCGGCTACCGCGACACCGCCGCGGCGCCGCCCTCGGCGGAGATGGCGCAGGCGTGGCGCTCGCTCGTCCGCGCGCTCCTCGCGGTCCCTGTACCGACCGAGCGCGACCGGCACTTCCTCCGGCCCGACGCCGCGGCCTCCGCGGTGATCGACGCCTACGCCGCGCGTGTCGAGCGAAGGCTACGCCCTGGGGAGGACCTGTCGGAGATGAAGGACTGGGGCAGCAAGCTCGTCGGCGCGACGATGCGCGTCGCGGGCGTGATGCACGCCACCGAGCTCGCGTCGGTGGGCCGTCCGTTCTGGACGGAGTCCCTCGGCGCCGACACCGTCGAGCGGGCCGTGCACATGGCCGAGGAGTTCCTCATCCCGCACGCGAAGCTCGCCTTCCGGGTGATGGACACCACGCCGGGGCTGGAGAAGGCGCGCAAGCTCCTCGGGGCCCTGCGTCGACGTGGGCAGGCGTCCTTCACCGCGCGCGACGCGCACCGCGCGGTCGCGAAGAACGAGTCGCGGAGGGAGATCGAACCCGTGCTCGACGTGCTCGTTGCTCACGGGTGGATCCGCCCGGTGGAGCGCGAGGAGGGGAAGCGCGGCCGCCCCCCCGAGCTGTACCTCTTGCACCCGGCGGCGCTGAGGGGGCAGCCGTGATGGTTTCTGTCCCCTTTCGTCCATTTCTGTCCATCCCCGGTGGACAGCACAACTCTATCAGTTTCAACGGGTTATCCGTTTTGTCCCTATTGTCCGCGGTTCTCCCATTCCGGCCCTTACGTCCATGTGTCACCAAAGGTCATTTTGAACAGTGTAAGTGTTTATCCTACATCAATGGACAGAGGGGACAGGGGCACCAGGGACAGAACGAGATGGCCCGAAACTCAGGACAGAAGGGCCGAAACCCGTAACAGCTTGGAATCACTGAACTTCTAGCGTCCACGCCCCGGTGACAGATCGGGACACAAGGGACAAAAAACCCGGAGCCCAGACGATGCCCTCGACGAAGACCCCGCGCCCCGCCTCGACGAAGCCCGCCCGCAAGGGGCGGGCGTCCGCGAAGAAGGCCGCGCCCGAGCCCCTGCGGGGCGGGGTGCAGCAGCTCCCCTCCGGCCGCTGGCGCCTGCGCTTCACCACCCCCGACAAGCAACGCCGGAGCGCGACCTTCGACACGGAGCGCGAAGCCCTCGTCGCTCTCACGGTCGCGGGCGAGACCTACAAGCCAGACGCCCCGATGACCCTCGGGGAGTGGGGCGAGAAGTGGCTCGACGCGCGGGAGCTTTCCGGGGAGCACCGCGCGGTCTGGAACGAGCGCTCGGTGTGGAAGACCCACGTCGAGGGCACCGACCTCGCCGAGCTGCCGCTCAAGGCCGTCACCCGCCGCGAGGTGAAGGCGTGGCTCGACGCGCTGAAGACGAAGAAGGCCCGCGCCCCGTGGAAGGCGAACCAGACCGGCCCCGTGTACCGCGCGAAGACGCTGTCGCGCGGGGTGGTTCGGCTCGCGCTCTCGCTCGTGCGCTGCGCGCTGGCCGCGGCGGTCGACGAGGACCTTGTCGAAGAGAACGTCGCCCGCGAGGTGAAGGTGGGGATGAAGACGGCCTCCACCTCGGAGGGCTTCGACTACCTGCGCGCCGACGAGATCGCGAAGGTGCTCACCTGCGCCGCCGTCCCGTCGTGGGCGCGGGTCATCCTCACCGTTGCGATCTACACCGGGATGCGCCAGGGGGAGCTCTGGGGGCTGCACTGGCCCGACGTCGTGCTCGAGGGGGACCGCCCCGAGGTGATCGTGCGGCACTCGCACAAGGGCCCCACCAAGAGCGGCAAGGTGCGCCGCGTCCCGCTCCTCGCCCCGGCGCGCGAGGCCCTCGAGCAGTGGAAGAAGATCGCCACGCCCAACGTCGACGGCCTCGTGTTCCCCACGGTCACAGGCCTGCGCCGGCCGCGGAGCAACGACGCGGGATGGTCGCGGGGGCCGCAGATCCGCGGGCCACGACCGAAGGGCACCCCGAGCCACAAGCCGGGCTGGCGCGAGCTCGCGGGCGTCACGCGCCGGGTGAAGTTCCACGACCTGCGGCACACGTGCGCCTCGCACCTGCTCATGGGCACGTGGGGCCGCGCGTGGGCGCTCTCCGAGGTGCGCGACTGGCTGGGGCACACCGCGATCAAGCAGACCGAGGTCTACGCCCACCTCTCGCCGGAGCACCTGCACCACGCCGCGCAGGCGACCCCCGCCTCGCTCCCGGTTGGGGACACGAACGGGGACACGCCGCGCGAAAACCCTTCAGAACACGAGAGACTGGATCAGACCTCGTGCATGATGGGCTCGCGCTTGCGGATGTAGCGCTCGATCAGCGCCCAGGTCTCGGCGCTGGCCTGCTTGATCTCCACGCCGAGGCCCGGCACCGCCGAGGGGTCGGTGACGTTGGCCTCGCGGCGCCACTTCACCGCGCCCTTCACCTCACCCTGGAGCTCACCAGGGAAGAAGATCACCACCTCGCAGGCCTGATGGATCGCGAGCGTCGCGTAGGTGGCGACGAAGATCCCGCCGTGGTCGCGGATGTCGCCCAGGAAGTTCGTGTAGAAATTCGTGTCGGAGTGCACCGAGACCTCGGCCTCGAGGCGCGGCACTCCGTTGGGCCCCACGGGCACCTTCGCCGCGGTCTCGGGGAAGACCGACAGCGGGCCCGAGGGCATCGAGGGCCTCGCCGCGGGCACCGAG
>JAEYZO010000674.1 GCA_023428035.1 Pseudomonadota bacterium
GTGCGCGACGGCGCCTCCCGGCCACCCCGGCGGAGCCCCCCGGGCACCCCGTCGGCGTCACGGATCACCCCGCCGGCGTGTCGAGGTGTTCCGCCAGCGTGCGGGGCTCACCCCGACACCGCACCCCGACTCGCGGACGCGCACCCCGACGCTTGCCCCACGGCGAGCGCGCGACTACGCATCGCCCCGATGGGACTCCTCACCGACGCCCTCTCGACCGCGCTCGACGGGAGCGACGCCGACGCGGTGGTGCGCGCCCTCGACACGATCTTCCGCACGGGCTCGGCGGGGGCCCGCGAGCGCCTCGCGCCCTTCTTCACCGAGGAGCGCCTCTCGACCCCAGAAGGGGCCTTCCGCGCGCGTCGCGTGCTCGAAGCGATCGTCTATCAGACGCAGCACTTCGACGAGGTGGCGGGCCCTGACGCCGACCCCGGTTGGGTAGAGACGCTCGCGCCCATCGCGGCGCGCCCGCAGCTCTTCCACATGGCGACGCTGTACCTCGTCGCGCCGAGCGCGCTCGACGCGCGGCTGCGGTTGCTGGAGCTGCTCCGACAGCCGGGCGTGGGCGAGGGAGGCCCGTCGTACGGTCTCCTCACCATGCTCTCGCGGGAGCGTGACCCGCGCGTCGCGCCCGCCATCGCGTCGATCCTCGGCGCGCCCTCCGCCGACGACTGGACCGTCCCTCACGTGCTCGGGAAGCTCGACGACCCGACGACGGCGCCCGCGCTCCGCGCGTACATCCCGCGGATGAAGCGGAAGAAGCACCGCGACTACGCGACCGAGGTGCTCGCGAAGCTGGAGCGCGACCGCGGCGCCTGAACCCGCTCTGAGCCGCTCCCCCGCTTACGTCCCCGCGTGGAAGGCGCAGTACGACGGCCACCCGCTCGGGATCGCGCTCGACCACGGCGACCGCTCCCCCCGCCGGTGCGCCGCGAAGAACTGCACCACGCGCGACCCGAGGATCGCCGACGGCAGGGTGTGTCCGCGCCCGTGGTCGCAGTAGACGACGTCGTGCCCGGCCGCGGTGAGGTAGGGCAGGTCGTTGGCCGCGAAGACGTTGAAGCGCGCCGTGGCGATGAAGAGGTTGAAGGTGTCGCTCTCGCCGCCGAACATCAGCAACTGGCTGTAGCGCGGGGCGGTGGGCAGCGCGGGCCACTGCGGGTACGTGCGCAGCGCGCCGAGCGTGGCCGGGTTCTCGGGGTTGGAGAAGTACCCGCCGGAGTAGCTCGCGACCGCCGCGAGCTGCGACCCGCGGAGCACGCCCAGGAGGTCGGACATGATCGCCCCGGCGGAGAAGCCCACGGTGTAGAGCCGGTCGCGGTCGACGCCGTAGCGCTCGTCGAGGCAGCGCACCACCGCGTCGAAGAGCCGCGCCTCGCGGTTGGGAGCGGTCGCGCGGAGGTTCTCCCACTCCAGGCCGAGCGGTGAGGTCGTGGGGCCGAGCCGCGTCGACACGGGCGTCACGAGGATGAAGGGGAAGTCGGCGTTGTTCACCTCGCCCGCGAGGAGCTGGTTCATGTTGGGCGCGCTGTCTCCCAGCCCGTGCCAGTTGAAGACCACGGGCCAGCGGCCGCCCGTCCCGGTGGCGCCCGTGGGGAGCGTGAGGATGAACGAGCGCCGCAGGTCGTCGACCTGGAAGTCGGTGACCATCCCGCTCACGAAGCCGTCGCAGGGGCCCGACACGACCGGGGGCTCGGGGAGCTTGGGCACGTCCGCCGGCGCCGGGGGGACGTCTTCGGTGACCGTGGAGCCCGCGTCGGTGACCGTGGAGCCCGCGTCGGTGACGGTGTTGCTGCCGGTGTCCGCGACGGCGGCGTCGGGGGTGGAGCTCACGGTGGAGTCGCCGCAGCCGAGGGCGGCGGCGCCCAGGGCGAAGACGGAGAGCAGGGAGTAGCGGGCGAACGAAGGCATCGACGGGCTCCTGGCGGGGGCGATGAGGGGAGGCGCGATCATAGACGGGGAGGGAGGCTCCCGGTCGACGTCACCCGTCGCCATCGCCTACCCTCCGCGCCCTTCCCCGTGCGCGTCTGTCTCCCGTCGCTGGTGCTGCTCTCCGCCTGCGCGCGGCCCGCCGCGCCCTCGCCCTCCGCCGCGCCCGACGGCGGGGCGATCACCGGGCTCTATTGGGGCTCCTGGCCCGACGTCGAGCAGGGCGCGCGCGTCGCGGTCTGGATGCACGGCGACGGACGTCGCGTGCGCGGCAGTTGGGAGATGCCCCCCTGGCGCGGCGAGGTCGAGGGCACCGCGCGCGACAACGGCGACGTCGACGTCGTGTGGCGCGAGGAGGGCGTCGTGGCGGCGGCGGCCCCGCGGTCGGCGTTCCTGACCTTCCGCGCGGGACGTGACGGGACCCTCCGCGCGAGCGCGGGCGACGCGGGCTCGGTGGTGCTGCGACCCGCGCGCTTCGGGAGCCCCCGGCTCAGGCCGGGCCTGTGGCTCTCCCGGTGGACGGGCCTCCCCGCGGGCATGGCGGTCGAGACCACCGTGACGCGCACCCCCGCGGGCACCTGGCGCGCGACCTACCGCTACCAGGGCCGCGAGGGCTCGTTCGAGGGCGAAGAGACCGCCGGGGGCAGGCTTCGCATCCGGTGGCGGGAGCTGTCGTCCGGCGACCACGTCGCGCGCGGCGCGGGGCTGCTCTCGCCCTCGACGCTGGGGCTCCGCGGCTCCTTCGGGGTAGGAGAGTCCGAGACCGGGACGGGCTGGTGGTCCCTCGAACCCGCGGAGGCGCCGTGAGTGTCGTGAGAGATCGGTTGGAGACGCTCCTCGCGGGGGAGCCCGCGGCGCTCACCGAGGCGCTGCACGAGCGGGTGGTCTTCGTGCAGGGCGACGGCACCCGCTGGGAGGGCCGCGCCGCGGTGCTGGAGGTCTTCGCCAACAGCGAGCGCGAGGTGGTCTACCGCGCCCTGGAGTGGGTGGACGAAGCGCTCACCGTGGCGCTCACGGCGCCGGGCGTCCCGGGCGAGCTGCGGATCCGGCTGCGGGGTCGGTGCGAGGGCGGAGTGCTGGTGTGGGTCGCCGTCGAGGCGTGAGGGTCAGCGGGAGCCGGTGTTACGGAGCGGGGTGACCTCGGACTCGTCGACCTTCGACACCACCCCCGAGGCGGCGGGGACGCGCTGATCGTTCTCGCTCGCGACGCGGGAGACCGAGAGCACCTTCATCTCGGGGAAGCGCGCGGTGGCCTCGCGGCTCGCCTGCGCCGCCGTGCGCGTCTCGAGGATCACCACCGACTGCGCGCCGTTGCGGTCACGGAGAGGCCGCATCACGACCTCGAACTGACGGGTCCATACGTTCGGCATGGGGGAGACCATAACGCCCGCGAAGCCCGTGCGTCACCCCCCGCGACGCGCGGGCCGCGCCCGAGCGCCTCAGACGTTGAAGCGGAAGTGGGCCACGTCTCCGTCGCGGACGACGTAGTCGCGGCCCTCGATGCCGAGCTTGCCGGCGGCGCGGCACGCGGCCTCGGAGCCGAGGGTGACGAGGTCCTTCCAGAAGATCATCTCGGCCTTGATGAAGCCGCGCTCGAAGTCGGTGTGGATCTTCCCCGCGGCGCCGGGCGCGGTGGTGCCGCGCTTGATGGGCCAGGCGTGCACCTCGGGCTTCCCCGCGGTGAAGAAGGTGATGAGGTCGAGGGTCTCGTAGCCCGTGCGGATCACCGCGTGGAGGCCCGGCTCGTCGAGCCCCACGCTCGCGAGGAACTCCCCGCGGTCTTCGGGCGGCAGCGACGCGATCTCGGCCTCGATGGCGGCGGAGATGCGCACGACCCTGGCGCCGCGCTTCGCCGCGAGGGCCTCTAGCCGCTCGACGTGCTGGTTGCCCGAGCGCACGTCTCCCTCGGCGACGTTGGCGACGAAGAACACGGGCTTGTCGGTGAGGAGGAAGAGCTCCCGCACCAGGGCCCGCGCCTCGTCGGAGAGGGGGATGTCGTGGGCGGTGCGGCCCTCGTTCATGCCAGCTTGGAGAGCTTCGAGGGCGTCGACGAGCTGCCGCTCCTGGGCGCTGCCGCCCTTGGCGGCCTTGCGCGCGCGGTCGAGGCGCTTCTCGACGGACTCGAGGTCTTTCAAGATCAGCTCGGTCTCGATGGTCTCGACGTCGGAGACGGGGTCGACCTTGTTGTCGACGTGGATGACGTTCTCGTCGTCGAAGCAGCGCACCACGTGGGCGATCGCGTCGACCTCGCGGATGTGCGACAGGAACGCGTTGCCGCGGCCCTCGCCCTTCGAGGCGCCGCGCACGAGGCCGGCGATGTCGACGAAGTCGACGGTGGCGCGCACCTCCTTGGCGGGGCTGTAGAGCTTCACCAGGGCGTCGAAGCGCTCGTCGGCGACGGGGGCGACGCCCACGTTCGGGTCGATGGTGCAGAAGGGGAAGTTCGCCGCCTCGGCCTTGGCGGTCGCCGACACGGCGTTGAAGAGGGTGCTCTTGCCCACGTTGGGCAGGCCCACGATGCCGACCTTGAGTCCCACACGGACCTCCGTTGCTGCGCGCTCGCTCGGCGCGCGCGGCCCGTACCACCGCGGGGGAGAAAAGAGAAGGGCGGCGATGTCACCACCGCCGCCCTCCGTAGCGTCCTTACCGCGATGACCGTGGGTGCCGGCCGAACCCCTGGCACATGTCCAGGTGGGGCCCTGGTATCGCGGCTGAAGGCTCCCCGGTGAGTGTGCCGGGTCTGCTCACGACCGCGAGGTTCGGACCCCTAGTTCGTGCAAGTCGGGGGATTCGATGGCTCCTTCACCTGCCCCGCAGAGGGACGGTCACTGACTCTAGCGACGACTCTCTCCCGCGCAAGACTGCATCTTTTCACGGGCCGGAGTTATACTCCGCGCCGTCACTGCGACGGGGGAGAGCGCAGCGCCTCGGGGGACCACTCGCGCTCCTGCCGCTCGCGCAGGGTGCCTTCGTGCTGCGTGACGATCCAGTCGACCTCGCGCTGCACGTCCTGATCGGCGGGGGGCCACGCGCCGTAGCGCGGGCGCTCGCCGGGCCCGGAGTAGTCCGCCCAGAACGCCCGCCCCTCGCTCGGGTCGCGCACGTCGAGGTGCACGAAGACCGAGTTGGGGTAGTAGCCCACCCCAGCGTCGGGGAGCGTGCGCGCGAAGTCCCTGAGCTCCTCGTAGCGCACGCCGCGGAGCCTGAGGTCGAGGGCGCGCGCGTGGGCGTGGCGGCTCGCGCCGTCGCCGGGTCGGTAGCCCGAGACGATCTCCACCATGCGGCCGGGGAAGCGGTCCATCACCGCCTGGAGCAGCTGCACGAGGCGCGGGTGCGGGGCGCGGGCGTGCTCGGCGAGCTCGATCACCGGGTCGTGGGTGTGAGGGTCGCGCCGCACCGCGGGCGTGGGGGGGGTCGCCGTCGCCGCGCCGCGGTTGCGCGAGCGCCCCCGACGCGACGTCGACGTCGTGACAGGGACGTCGTCCGCGAGGGAGAGCCCCGCGGAGGGCGCGAGCCGTCGCAGGGTGGCCACGGCGGCGGGGAGGTCCATCCGGGTGGGGCGGCCGGGCTGCGCGAGGAGCCCCAGCGCCGCCATCGCGCGGAGGGTCGGCCGGCCCGAGCAGTCGGTGAGCGCCCCCGTCCAGGTGGGCAGGTCTCCCCCGCGGAGCCGCCGGATCGTCACCGCGGGGCGGAGGCACTGCCGCCGCGC
>JAEYZO010000721.1 GCA_023428035.1 Pseudomonadota bacterium
CGCCCACCTCGCGCGGCGCGGGGGAGCGGTCGCGGGGAGAGGGCGGCGCGGAGGGGGGCGGAGGGGCTTCGTGGGTGGCGCTCCAGTCGTCGCGGGCCCGGGCGCTGGCGAAGGGGAGGAGCGACAGGGCGAAGGCGCGGGCCGAGGGGCAGCGGTGGTCGGGGTCGCGGGCGAGCGCCGAGGCGAGGGCGCGGTCGAGGCCGTCGGGGAGGTCGTCGCGGAGGGAGGAGAGCGGGGTGACCCTGGCGTCGGCGACGCGCTGGAGGACGGGGAGCACGGCGTCGCCCTCGAAGGCGCGGCGCCCCGCGAGGCACTCGTAGGTGATGGCGGCGAGGGAGAAGACGTCGCTGCGGGCGTCGAGGTCGCGGCTGCCCTGGGCCTGCTCGGGGGACATGTACGCGGGCGTGCCGAGGAGCGCGCCGGAGACGGTGGCGAGGGCGCCGCGGCGCAGGGCGGCGTCGTCGGATTTCACCACGCCGAAGTCGAGCACCTTGGGGGCGACGCCCCCGCGGGGCCCGGAGCGGGCGAGGAAGATGTTGTCGGGCTTGAGGGCGCGGTGCACGAGCCCGAGCGCGTGGGCGGCGGAGACGGCGTCGAGGATCGGGAGCATGAGGTCGAGCGCGCGGTCGAGGGTCAGCGCGCCCTCGCGGGAGAGGAGGTCGCGGAGGGTCTCGCCCTCGAGGAGCTCCATCACGAGGTAGGGCTGGCCGTCGCTGACGCCGACGTCGGTCACGTCGACGACGTTGGGGTGCCGGAGCCGCGCGGCGACGACGCCCTCGCGGTTGAAGCGCGCGCGGGCGACGGGGTGCAGCGCGTGGTCGCGCATGAGGACCTTGAGCGCCACGCGCTTGTCGAGGTCGCGGTGCAGGGCCTCGTAGACGAGGCCGAAGCCGCCGCGGCCGAGGGTGCGCACGACCTCGTAGCGGCCGACGCGCGCGCCGGGCGGGAGCTCGTCGACGTCCTCGTCGTCGAGGGGGGCGTCGGTCACGCCTCCCCCGAGCCGTCGTCGCGCATCCCGTTGCGGCGCATCGCGCGGAAGACCGTGCCCCGGTCGACCCCCGCGAGGCGCGCGGCCTCGGCGATGTTGCCCCGGGCCTCGCGGATGCGCCGCGAGAGGTAGCGCCGCTCGAAGCGCTCGAGGAGCTCGGCCTTGGCGGCGCGCAGGGGGAGCGTGTCGAGCCCCGCGAGGAGGCCCGTGTCCTCGACCTCGCCCTGAGCCCCGACGGTGTCGTCGAGGGGCGGCGCGACCTGGAGCACGGCGTACTGCTCCAGGTAGTTGCGCAGCTCGCGGACGTTGCCGGGCCACGGGTGCTCACGCAGGGCGCGCATGAAGTCCTCGTCGGTTGGTACGTCGCCGGCGACGCCGCGTTCCGCGCAGATGCGACGGAGGAGCGAGGGCACGAGGAGGTCGAGGTCGTCGAGGCGCTCGCGCAGCGGCGGCAGGTGGAGCTGCACCACGGCCACGCGGTAGTAGAGGTCGGCCCTGAAGGCGTTGGCGTTCACCGCGCGGCGCAGGTCGCGGTTGGTGGCGGCGACGACGCGCACGTCGACCTTGCGGGCCTTGCGGCCGCCGAGACGTCGCACCTCGCCCTCGCCGAGGGCCCGCAGGAGCTTGGGTTGAAGCTCCAGAGGGAGCTCGCCCAGCTCGTCGAGGAAGAGGGTCCCCCCGTCGGCGCGCTCGAAGGCCCCGGCGCGCTCGGCGCCCGCGCCCGTGAAGGCGCCCTTCTCGTGGCCGAAGAGCTCGCTCTCGATGAGCGTCGGCGGCAGGCCCCCGCAGTCGACGACCTCGAAGGGGCGGTCCGCGCGGGGAGAGGCGGAGTGCAGGGCGCGGGCGGTGACTTCCTTCCCCGTGCCGGTCTCGCCGAGGATGAGCACCGGCGCGGTGGTGGGCGCGGCCTTGTCGAGCGCGGCGAAGACCATGCGCATCGGGGCCGAGGCGCCGAGGAGCCCCCCGAAGGAGGCTCGCTCGAAGAGCGCGAGGCGCTCGCGCGCGACGTCGGGGGTGACCGTGACGCGCGTGCGCCCGAGGCGGAGCTCGGTGCCGCCGGTGAGCCGGGCCTCTCGGAGCGAGACCGGGCCGACGAAGGTGCCGTTGGTGCTCCCGAGGTCGCGGAGCGAGAGCCCGTCGGGGGTGGCCTGGAGCTCGACGTGGTAGCGGCTGACCGAGGGGTCGGAGAGCCGGAGCGAGACGTCGTCGGCGGTGCCGATGGAGAGACGTCCCTGCGAGGCGGTGGCGGTGGCGCCCGCGTCGGGGCCCGCGACGACCCTCACCGAGAAGCTCGAGACGGCGACGGCCAACGCCTCGCGTTGGGTCTTCTGCGTGCGGTTCAGGTCCACGCCGCGATCATATCGCAGGGCTGCAAGACCCAGAGAACGACGCCAGGGACCACCCCGTCAGCGCGCCGGGAGCGGCCGTGCTACGGTGGCGCCGCTTCCCAAGTCATTTCCCGCCTGACGACCCACTCCTGGGGCGCGCCGAGCAGTGACACTACAGTCGCGCCCGCGCGGCGAGGAGGGGCCCCAATGGCCTGGTCTCAGTGGTTCGAGTTCACCCCCAACGAGGTCGCCAACGAGGCTCCCACCACCACGGGGGTCTTCTGCCTCGCGCGTCGTGACGCCTCCTGCGACTACTCGCGCGGAAAGAGCCGCACGGTCTTCATCGGCGTGGCCGACGACGCGCAGCGCGGCTTGCGCGCGGTGCTCGGCGACATCGCCGACGGTAAGGCGGGGCGCATCCACGAGGAGCGCGCGGTGCACGGCGGGCTGCGGTTCTGCTTCCAGGCGAACCTCGGCGCCGCGGCGACGAGCCTCCACCAGGCGCTGCTCGACGACTTCGAGCGCTCCTTCGGCGAGCCCCCTCGATGC
Organism: Pseudomonadota bacterium; assembly: GCA_023428035.1. Taxonomy (GTDB): domain Bacteria; phylum Myxococcota_A; class Polyangia; order Polyangiales; genus JAEYZO01. Next base: position 2,866 of record JAEYZO010000721.1, read on the forward strand.
AACCGGAGGCCCTGAGATGGCCCGCCCCCGCGCTCACGCCTCCGCCCCCGCGCCTCGCGTGGTCGTCCACCCCAAGCGCCCCGAGTGGGGCTCCGGGCTCATCGTGTTCCACCAGGAAGGGCTCGTGCGCGTGCGCTTCGCCGACGGCGTCGAGCGCTCGTTCCGCGGCGACGTGCTCGACGCCGTGGTCGGCGCCGAAGACCTGGCCGCGGCCCTCGACGCGCTGAAGGTCGCGCAGCCCGCGAAGCTCGCGAAGCCCGCGAAGCCCGTGAAGGCGGCCAGGCCCGCGGTGAAGCCGCCGCGCGTGAAGCGCTGACCCTCCCCCGTGCCTCGCGCTCACAGGGGCGTGAGGTCCACCGTCACGCTCACCCCACGCACGTGGCACTCGTCCTCGGTGACGACCAGGGTGCGCGGCGCGGCCGGCTGAAAGCCCGGCGCCGTCACCGTGAGCGTGTAGGTCCCCCCGCGCTCCCCGGCCCCCGCGTAGGAGCCCTGCAGCGCGACCTGCGTGAGCGTCTCCTCGTACGCGCCGTCGACGATCCGCACCGTGGCGTCGGTGACGACGCGCCCGTCGCGCGCGTCGCGCACGGTCACGTTCACCCCGTACACGTACTGCGTCGTGCACGAGGTCTCGATCACGCAGCCAGCGCCGCCCGCGGCGTACAGGGCGAGCGTCGCGAGCAGGGCCCACCGTCGTAGCGATCTCATGCGCCGTGCGCGTAGCGCGTACCGTGCCGAGACGTCGGCGCGCCCGGTGTTGTCGGTGTCTCTTATACACATCAGACGCAGC
>JAEYZO010000766.1 GCA_023428035.1 Pseudomonadota bacterium
GCGCAGGGCCTCGCGCATCGCGAGCGCGTTGGCGAAGCGCAGCGCGGGGTCGCGCTGCACGCAGCCCGAGAAGAGCCCGTCGAAGCGCGGGGGCAGGCGGTCGGCGACGCCCAGCACGGCCGCGCGCGCCGACGCGGGGGGGAGGGGCTCGGTCACCAGCTCCGAGAGGAGCGGCGCCATGCGGAGCTCGCGCTCGTTCGCGGCGAGCCAGTAGTAGCGACCCGTCACGGCGCCGAAGGCGATGAGCCCCACAGCCCAGACGTCGGCCGCGGGGGTGATCTCGGAGCTGGTGTTCTGCTCCGGGGCCATCCAGAGGGGCGTGCCGATGGCGGCGGTGGCGTTGTTGGCGGAGTTGCGGGGGTCGACCACGCGCGCGATGCCGAAGTCGAGCACCTTCACGGTGAAGGGCGCCTCGCCGAAGGGCACCGCCTCGAGGAACACGTTCTCGGGCTTGAGGTCTCGGTGCACGACGTTCTTCGCGTGCGCGGCGACGAGGGCCTCGGTGAGCTGCGACAGCACCCACCACACCTCGCGGTGAGGGAGCCCCGTGGGCGCTCGGGTCAGGCGCTGCGCGAGGGTCTCGCCCTTCAAGAGCTCCATCGCGAGCCAGGGGACCCCCGTCGCGTCGTCGACCCCCGCGGCCACCACCTCGACGACGTGGGGGCTGTCGATGGCCGCGCCGACGAGGGCCTCCTGCACGAAGCGCCCGCGGATCTTCTGGTCGCTCACCCAGCGCGGGTGCAGGAGCTTCAACGCCCGCTGTCGCCCCGTGGAGCGCTGCGTGGCGACGTAGACCGCGCCCATGCCGCCCTGCGCGAGCAGGCGCTCGACGCGGTACTCCCCCGCGAAGACGGCGCCGGGGGCGAGCTGCTGGGGGCTCATCGCCGCCAATCTACTCCCGTCCCCCGGCGCCAGAATTAACAAGCGGCGGTAACCGTTGGCGCCTGGGGGAGGGCGCCGGCTCCGCCGCGCGACAGAGTGCATCGCAGCTTCAGTGCCAACGCCTACGCGCCCGAAATCCCGGCGGTGCTCCGGTGTGGGCGAGGCGGCCGCGTTGCATCGGTGCAAGCGAGCGCGTTGCAGCGCTGCGAGCGGACTTCACACCGCGGTGCGGAGCTCGACCGCACCGTCGGCGTCGACCACCAGCGTCGCGTCTCGCAGCTCGGGGTCCGCCGCGAGCATCGCCGCGACGGGGGCGACCACCCGCTCCTCGATCACGCGCTTGAGGGGTCGCGCGCCGCGCGTGGGGTGCCAGCCGAGCTCCGCGAGACGTCTCCCCGCGCCGGGGGCGAGCGTGAGCTGGAGCCCCCGGCGTTGCAGCCCCGTGCGCGCCGCCGCGCGAGCGAGCTCGAGGCCCACGATGCGCTCGACGTCGTCGAGGCCCAGCGGGCGGAACGACACCACCCGGTCGAGGCGGTTGAAGAACTCCGGGCGAAAGTGCGCCCGCACCGCGCGCTCGTAGTCCGTCGTCGCGCCGGGCTCGGGGCTGCCCACCCCGACGGGGCGGGCCTCGGTCGCGCCGAGGTTCGAGGTCATCAAGACCAGGGTCATGCGGAAGTCCACCGCGGTGCCGAAGGCGTCGGTGAGCCGCGCTTCACCCAGCACGCCGAGCAGAAGGTCGAAGACCTCGGGGTGGGCCTTCTCGACCTCGTCGAGGAGCACCAGCGACAGGGGTTGCTCCCGCACGCGCTGCGCGAGCGATACCACGCCGGGGCCCGCCTCGAGCAGCCGCTGCGCCGAGCCCGGGAACATGTACTCGGACATGTCGAGGCGCACCATCCGGTCTTCGTGGCCGAACAGAAAGCGCGCGAGGGTCTTGGCGAGCTCGGTCTTTCCGACACCCGTAGGGCCGACAAAGAGGAGGGCGCCGATGGGGCGCTCGGGGTCGTCGACGCCGGCCTTGAAGCGGGCGATCACCCGCGCGGCGACGTCACACGCTTCGTCCTGACCGATCACGTCGGCGCGCAGCCGCGAGGAGATGTCTGAGGGCAGGAGCGCGCGCTCGTCGGCGACGAGGTCGAGGGGCAGCCCCGAGTGCCGCGCGAAGTGCTCGGAGACGTCTCGGGGGTAGAGCGTGCGGGCGCGGTCGGCGTGGGCGCCCTCGTCGGCGGCGAGCCAGTCGATGAAGCGCATCGCCTTGCCGGGGAAGGCCATGTCGCGCTGAAAGTTCCCGAGGTGCTGCACGAGACGTCGCATCGCCGCGGGGTGGAAGGTGAGGTCGGGCGCGCGGCGCTTCGCGTAGTGGGTGAGGGTGACCGGGAGCTGGTGCGAGGGGGGCTCCGCGAGGCGCACCACCTCGAAGGCCTCGACGAGCGAAGGGAACCTCCGTCGGCAGCGCTCGAGCTCCGGCGCGGTGCACTCGGCGATGAGCGAGATGTGCCGGTCGCGCGCCGCGGGGAGGAGCACCTCGCCCACCGACGAGCCGTCGGGCTGCGGCGCGAGGATGGGCACGAGGCGGTCGAGGTAGAGCCAGTCGCCCTCGTGCGAGAGCTCGCGCACGAGGTTGAGGCAGCGCTCCTGCCACATGCCGACGTAGATCATCCCGGCGATGATCCGGGTGGCGCTGGTGGCCCACAGGCGCGGCACCTCGGCGTGCTTCTCGGTGCGCCTGCGCACGAGCAGGAGCTTCGCGAGGCGGCGCACGAAGGTGGTCTTGCCGACCCCCGGCGGCCCCACGAGGAGGAACGAGGTCGGCGGCTGGCGATAGAAGAGGTGCATCGAGCGGGCGAAGTCGGCGGAGTCGCCCACGACGGCGCCGAGGCGGTTGCGCGACGCGCGCTCGACCCACTCGTCGGCCACCGCGCGGAGGGTGGGCGGGCCCGCGGCCTCGCCGTCGTCGACGTCGCCGCGCGCGTCGAGGCCCG
>JAEYZO010000787.1 GCA_023428035.1 Pseudomonadota bacterium
GGCCCGGCCCCGCCCCGCCCCAGGAGCTCGCGGCGGAGCGCGCCGAGGCGCCGGCGTCGGTGCTGGTGATCGACGACAACGAGCAGAACCGCACCCTCGCGAGGATGACCCTGGAGGGCGACGGCTACGCGGTCACCCTCGCGGCGAGCGGGCCCGAGGGGCTCGCCGCCGTCGCGCGCTCGACGCCCGACTGCGTGCTCCTCGACGTGCGCATGCCCCAGATGGACGGCTTCGAGGTCTGCGCGCGGCTGCGGGCCATGCCCGGCGGCGCGGACCTCCCGGTGGTCTTCGTCACGGCGCTGCGCGACGTCGAGACCTTCGACCGGGCGATGGAGCTCGGCGGCGCCGACTTCCTCACCAAGCCCGTGCAGCCCGTCGAGCTCTCGCTGCGCGTGCGCCAGGTGGTGCGACTGCGACGTCTCGACGCCGGCTTCCGCGCGCAGCTCCAGGAGCTTCAGCAGCAGCGACACGAGCTCTTCCGCGCGCAGCTCCAGAAGGAAGACCTCTCGGCCTTCATCGTCCACGACCTGAAGAACCCCGTGAACGCCATCGACCTCGAGGCGCAGCTCATCCTCCGCGACGCCTCGCTGTCGCCCCGCGCCCGCGGCTCCGCCGAGCGGATCCGCGCCCGCATCCGAGACCTCCTGCGGATGATCCTCGACCTCCTCGACACCGCCCGCGCCGAGCAGGGCCGCCTCGGCCCCGAGCTCGCCCCGGTCTCCCTCTCCGCGCTCGTCTCCGAGGTCACCGAGGCCCGCGCGGGCCAGGCCGCCGAGGCCGGGGTCAGCCTCGACGCCGAGGTGAGCGCGTCGAGCCTCCGCGCCGACCCCGACCTCCTCCGCCGCGTGGTCGAGAACCTCGTCGAGAACGCCCTGCGCTACGCGCCGCGCGGCACGGCGGTGCGCGTCACCGCCGCCGACGACGGAGAGTGGGTCGAGCTCACGGTCGCAGACCGCGGGCCCGGCGTGCCAGAGCCGCTGCGCGAGAGCGTCTTCGACCGCTACGCCCGCTTCGACGCCGGCGCCCCTCGCACGGGGCGCGGTCTGGGCCTCGCGTTCTGCCGCGTCGCCGTCGAGGCCCACGGCGGGGTCATCGCCGTCGAAGACAACGCCCCCGGCGCTCGCTTCACCGTGCGCCTGCCCCGAGCGCGGGCCCTAGATTGAAGCCCTTGCAGGGATTTCAGGGCTTCATCGAGGCCGCCCCCGACGCGATGGTGGTGATGGCCCGCGACGGCCGCATCGTGATGGTGAACGCCCACGCCGAGGCGCTCTTCGGCTACCGCCGCGACGAGATGCTCGGGCAGGCCATCGAGATGCTCCTGCCCCAGGCGCGCCGCGACGCGCACGTCGGGCACCGCGAGCGCTACACCGCCGCGCCGTCGGTGCGCCCCATGGGCTCGGGGCTGAAGCTCACCTGCCTACGTCGCGACGGGGTCGAGGTGCCCGTCGAGGTGAGCCTGAGCCCCCTCGCCGCCGAGGGCGGCCCGGTGGTGGTCGCCGCGATCCGCGACGTGACCGAGCGGCACCGCATGGAGGAGGCGCTGCGCCGCGCGAGCAACGCCAAGAGCGAGTTCCTCTCGTCGATGAGCCACGAGCTGCGCACGCCGCTGCACGCGATCCTGGGCTTCGCGTCGCTCCTGCGCCGCGACCGCGCCGAGCCCCTGAGCGAGCGCCAGCGCGAGATGGTCGACCACGTCATCAAGGGCGGAGACCACCTCCTGCGCCTGGTGAACGAGGTGCTCGACCTGTCGCGCATCGAGTCGGGGCGCGTGGCGCTCTCGCTCGAGCCCGTGGCGGTCTCTCACGTCCTGGTCGAGGCCCTGAACACCCTCGAGCCCCTGGCGCAGCGGTCGAACATCACCCTCGCGGGGGGCGGCGACGCGGGGGTCGACTACGTGGTGCTCGCCGACCGCACGCGGCTCGCGCAGGTGCTGCTCAACCTGGGCTCCAACGCGATCAAGTACGGCCGCGAGGGCGGCCACGCGACCTTCGGCGTCGACCACGCCGAAGACGGCTGGGTGCGGCTCTCGGTGCGCGACGACGGCGTCGGCGTCGACCCCTCGCGCCGCGACGAGATCTTCGTGCCCTTCCAGCGCGCCGGGCAGGAGGCCGGGGCCATCGAGGGCACGGGCATCGGCCTGGCCCTGTCGCGTCGCCTCGCGGAGCTCATGGGGGGCCGCATGGGCTACGAGAGCACGCCGGGGCAGGGGTCGGTGTTCTGGGTCGAGCTGCCCGAGCACGCGCGGGTCGCGGCGACGCCCGAGCGCGCGCCCGCCGAGCCAGCGGAGACCGAGGGCCCGACGCGCGACGTGGTGTACATCGAGGACAACCCCGCCAACGTGGCCTTCATGCGCGCGCTGGTGGCCGAGATCCCTGGTGCGAGGCTGCACGTCGCGGGCAGCGCCGAGCTGGGCCTGGAGCTGGTGCGCGCCCTGGTGCCGCGGGTGGTGATCCTCGACGTGAACCTGCCCGGGATGAGCGGGATCGAGGCCGCGCGGGTGCTCAAGGCGCACCCCGAGACCCGGGGCGTGCCCGTGGTGGGCCTGAGCGCGGCGCCGCTGAAGCCCGAGCGCCGAGGGCCGAAGCGCTTCGACCACTTCTTCGCGAAGCCCGTCGACGTGGCGGCCTTCTCGGCGCTGATGACCGAGCTGTTGAAGTGAGCTGAGCGGCTCAGCGGTCCGGCCCGAGGAAGGGCGCCGTCACCACCCTCACCTCCCCGCCGCCCGACACGCGCAGTCGCACGGCGCTGTCGCGCCGCACGCGCTCGCGGGGCGCGGTGACGAACACCGGCAGCCGCGCGTCGGAGAGCGCGTCGAGGGTCACCGTCGGCAGCGGGAGCACATACGTGAACGCGGGGTCGTCGCTCGTCGGCGCGAGGGTGTAGCTCACCCGCGACTCGCGCTTGTTCACCAGGTGCACCTCGAAGGCGTTGCGCACGCTGTCGCCCTCGATCGTGTAGGGCGCGCCCGCGAGGCGCAGCACGTTGGCCTCGAAGGGCGTGCGCGAGCGCGTCGCGAGGGCGAGCGCCGCGAGGCCCGCGAGGCCTAGCACGGCGTAGAGGGCGAGGCGCGGCCGCAGGAACTTCTTCGGCAGGTGCGCGAGGCCGTTCTGCGAGTCGTAGCGCACGAGGCCGCGGGGGCGGTGGAGCTTGTCCATCACCTCGTCGCAGGCGTCGATGCAGGCGGTGCAGCCCACGCAGTCGAGCTGGAGCCCGTTGCGGATGTCGATGCCCGTGGGGCACACGGCCACGCAGCGGCCGCAGTCGACGCAGTCGCCCACGCCCTCGGACTTCGCCTTGCCGCGGGGCTCCCCGCGGACGGCGTCGTAGCCCACCACCAGGGTGTCGGGGTCGGTCATCGACGACTGGAGACGTCCGTAGGGGCAGATCGCGAGGCAGGTCTGCTCGCGGAACCACGCGAAGTCGAAGAAGAGCACCGCGGTCATCGCGGTGACCCACGCGAAGGCCTCGGGGTGCTGCCCCGGCCCCGCCGCGATCATCGCCCAGAACGTGCGGATCGGTACGAAGTACCCGAGGAACACGTGCGCGAGCGCCGAGGCGATCGCCGCGTAGACCGCCCACAGCGCGGCGCGGCGCCAGGCGCGGTCGAAGCTCCAGCCGCCCTCCTCGCGCCGGCGTCGCTTCTCCGCGGAGCCCTCGATGAGCCTCTGGATGGGTCGGAACACCCCCTCGAGCCACACGGTCTGCGGGCAGGCCCAGCCGCACCACACCCGCCCGAGCACGGTGGTCACCGCGATGAGCGTGAAGCCGATGCCCGAGAGGAGGAAGAAGCTCATCCAGAAGTCCTGGGCGTTGAAGGCGTGGCCCAGGAGGAAGAACCGCCCCGCCCCGATGTCGAGGAGCACCGCGGGGCGGCCCCCCACGGTGACCCAGGGCAGCGCGAGGTACACCACGATGAGCGCGACGAAGACGGCGTTGCGCGCTCGGTTGAACCGCCCCCTCACGTCGGCCGGGTGCACCGTCGCGCGCGTCCCGTCGGAGCGCACCGCCGAGCGCATCCCGGCCACGACGGGGAGCTGCCGCTTCACGCTCTCACTCCCCCGTGTAGACGTCGCCTTGGGGGGCCTTTCCGCCGGCGACGTTGGTGTTGCGCAGCGTGAGCACGTAGGCGACCACCGCCTGCGTGCGCTCGTCGCCGAGCTGCGAGCCCCACGCGATCATCCCCCGGGCGGGCACGCCCTCGGTGACCGTGCGGAGGATGTCCGTCGGCCCGCCGCCGTTGATCCAGCGGTCGTCGGTGAGGTTGGGGCCGATGTTCCCGCCGCCGTCGGCGCGGTGGCACGCGACGCAGT
>JAEYZO010000816.1 GCA_023428035.1 Pseudomonadota bacterium
GCGCAGGGCCGCTGGCGCGACGCCGCGGGCGCCTGGACGCGCTACGGGCTCCTCTCCGACGACCCCGGGGCTCGCGACGCGGCCTTCGCCCGGAGAGAGGCGCTGCGGCGCATGGCGACCGCGATCCGGGTGCGGGTGCACCCGCAGGTGGCCTCGCGGCTGTCTCGGGTGTGGATCGACCACGACCCCCCTCGGCCCTCGGGCGCGGCGGGGATCGAGGTGGTGATGGAGGGCGGCCGGCACCGCGTGCGCGTCGAGGCTCCGGGCTACGAAGCCTGGGAGATGATGGTGCCGACGGGCTTCGGTCAGCCCGTCGACGTGGTGGCGACGCTCCGCCCGAGCGCCGACGCGGGCGCGCGCTGAGCGATCAACGCGGCTCCCAGCGGAGCGTCTCGGCGGCGCCAGGCAGGATGCGCTGCTGGTTGAGGCCGTCCTGGTTCATCAGGTAGATGCCGCCGCGCGAGGAGGAGAAGGCGATGAGCCGGCCGTCGGGGGAGTAGGTCGGGTCGCTGTTGCTCCCCTGGCCCTCGGTGAGCCGCCGCACGGCGCCAGACCCGACGTTGACGGTGAAGATGTCGCTGCCGCCGCCCGCGCGGCCCGCGTAGGCCACGGTCTGGTTGTCGGGCGCCCACGAGGGGTGGGTGTTGTAGCTGCCGGCGTAGCTCACGCGGCGCTGGCCTCCGCCGCCGGCGTCCATGACGTACACCTGCGGGCCGCCGGCGCGGTCGCTCACGAACGCGATCTTCGACCCGTCGGGCGACCACACGGGAGAGACGTCGGCGCCGGGGTCGTTGGTGAGCCGTCGCAATCCCCCGCCGTCGGCGCTGCCCACGTAGATCTCGCTGTTTCCGTCGCGGGTGAGCACCACGGCCATGCGGCTGCCCGAGAAGGCCGCGCCCATCACCAGCCCGTCCGCCCGCAGCACTGGCTCGGCCCTGCCCTGCCTGAAGAGCGCGAGGAAGCCCTCGGGCGTCTGCGACGACCAGTAGAGCCCCCCTGGGCCCCAGCCCGGCGTGAAGCTCAGGCGCCGGCCCGAGCTCACCTGCGAGAGGTTTCCGCCGTCGCACTCGACGGTGAAGATCTCCTTGCGGCCGCGGGCGGTGCGGCGCGCGAAGGCGATGCGCGTCCCGAAGATCCCAGCGCGCTGGGTGTACAGCTCGATGAGGTCGTTCGCGATGCGGTGCGCGAGCGCGCGGGGGCTCCCCGGCCCGTAGCTACGGGTCAGTCGCGGCGCGCCGGGGTTGCCGGGCTCCCACACGCGAAGCTCGACGCGCGTGGCGTCGCCGGAGCCCGAGGCCTGACCCTTCACCACCGAGGTCGCGCCGACGCCCACCCACGAGCCCGCGTTGATGGTGAGCCCCTCGGCGTTGAGGTCGGCGGTGAACGACCGCGGGTCGAGCACGCGGAAGAGCGCCGAGAGCCGGAGGTCGTTCGAGAGCACCTGCGCGACCTCGTCGCCGCCCGCGCCGCGCAGCGCGGGGATGGCGATGGGCAGGAGCCGCGCCTCGAGGCCCTGGAGGGTGATGGTGAGGTCGCCGACGTTGGGCTGGGTGGTGACCTGCTGCGGCCCGGGCTGCGCGCGAGAGACGAGGGGCGGGAGGAGCGCCGCCGAAGCGGCGGCAAGGGCGACGAAGGATGCGTGGCTGCGCTTCACCCGCCGGAGTCTACCGGACGCTCCCCCGCGCGGCGAAGCGAGCGGTGAGGTCAGTGAGACATCCGGTCGATGGGCACGCGCACGTTGATGTTGCGCCCGGCGATGGCGGCGCACTCCTCGGGGGTGAGCTCGGTGATGCGCGCGCGGTCCTCGGCGAGGCGCTGCGCCTGACCGAGGATGTCTCCGTCGAGGCTCGCGTTGCCCGAGGGCGAGGCCATCTCCGCGAGCACGATGGCGCCGTTCTCGTCGAGGCGGATGCGGAAGGTCACCGTGCGCGCCTCTGAGCCCGTGAGCGCCGTCGAGATCCGGATGTGCTCCCGCAGGAAGCGGTCGATCTTGGTGGGCGCGCCTCGCGTCGCGAGGTTGGGGTCGGTGGTGTCTCCCCGCTCGCTGCCGTTGGGGTCGCCGGGGCCCGAGGCCGTCGGGTCGGCGGCCTGCTCCGCGGCGGCCATCGCGGCGATGCGGTCGAGGGTGCTGCGCTCGGCGAGGTCTTGATTGCCTCTGCCGCGCACGGTGCGGCCGGTGATGGCGGCCATGTAGTCTTCGGGCCCGGCGTCGCGGGGGATGACCACCTGGTTGGGGTCTCGCGCGGGCGCGGTGGGTCGCGGCGCCTCGCGCTCGGCGAGCACGGGCGCCTCGCGGTGGATCACCTGCCGCGGGTCGACGAGGCCGCCGCCGCGCTTCATCAGGTGCGTCTCGATCACCTGCTCGGGCTGCGCCGCGGGGCGCGTCGCGACGTTCCCTTCGTTGTGGCCGAGGCGAAAGCTCAAGCCCACCACGCCGAGGTGCACGATCAGCGCGACGGCGACGCCGGTGACCATCCCCGCGGGCTCGTCGGCGCCCGAGCGCTCGCGGAGCGCGAGCGTCGCGGCGCCCGTGGGGGGCACCGAGCGGACCGCCGG
>JAEYZO010000837.1 GCA_023428035.1 Pseudomonadota bacterium
GCCTCGCGGCGCGCGCGCTGCGAGCGGCGGAGGTCGTCGGCGCGGGCCGTGAGCGCGGTGTCGGCGGGGTAGCGCGACGCGAGGCCGAGGAGCCATCGGCCCTCGGCGGTCGCGGGCATCGCTGTCGAAGAGACCCCGTCGCAGGAGACGGGGGGGACGTCGGTCGGGGAGGGGGTTCCGCAGGCGGCGAGGGACGCGGTGAGCGCGATCGCCAGCGCCGCCCGGCGGAGGGTCATTGGAGCAGCAGGGCCGCGTCGCTGGCGATCACGTGCTCGGTGCGCGTGCCGAGGGTGCGCACGAGGAAGTAGATCCAGCCGTCGGAGCGGAAGTGGGGGTAGAGCGCGTACTGCCCCGGCTGCATGTTGGTCACCCGGATGCGGCGGCCGGTCTGCAGGTCGAGGAGGTAGATGTTCGCCGAGCCGCGCGAGGCGTACTCCGCGAAGCCCGGGTCGTTCTCGTCGGCGAGGCCCATCTCCTGCGCGTCGGTGGTCGCGTCGGGGCCGCCGCCGATGTAGTGGTGGAAGGTGATCCACCGCTCGTCGAGGGAGAACGCGGGCTTCGCGCCCGAGGTGCAGTAGCGCGCCATCTCGTGCGTCGAGACGCTGATGGTCGACCCGCTGCGCGCGGCCTCGAGGCGGTGCAGCACGAAGCCCTGGTAGTTCTGCGACGTGTCGACGAAGCGGGTGATCATCGCGCGCGACGAGGGCGAGATCACCGCGTCGCCCTGGTAGGGCGTCGGCACGTTGCGCGAGGCGAGGTACATGTAGCCCGAGCCGGTGTTCGCCATGAGCGAGAGCGACACCGACGCGCGGGTGCCCCAGGTCTCGTTGCGGCGCGTCTCGGTGGTGGTGGGGTTGTGCCCGCCGTCGTCCCACGCGGCGGTGCCCGCCGAGGTGGCCCAGTAGTCTTCGCCGTTGAGCGAGGCCGCGAGGTGCTCGTACAGCCCGATCGAGCCGCCGGTGCAGGGCGAGTCGTCGCCCATCATCGGGATCGCCGTGGGCATCCCCGTGATGAGCGAGGCGTGGGGGCAGAGCCGGCCGCCGGGCTGGTACATGTACCCGCTGTTGTCGGGGAAGAACGCCGGGTCGAACTCCGCGCCCGTCATGCGGATCTCGACGTCGCGCACCATGTCGTGCACGTAGATCCCGCGGCCGATGAAGCGCCCGTCGGCGCTGCCGCGGGTCCAGAAGTTCGACCGGGTCGACGCGCTGTAGAGCAGGCGCAGGTGGGCGCCGGGCACCACCGAGGCGTTCGCCCCGATGGTCGAGTCGTCGACGAGGGGCTTGTCGGCGAGGCAGTCGCGCGGCGTCGCGGCGCCGGCGCAGCCGTACATCATCAGCCCGCGGCTGCGGTTCGCCGCGGTCCAGCCCGTGGTGGCCATCTCGGCGACGTAGGTCGCGACCTCGGAGGTGATCCCGCAGGTCTCGAGCGAGCCGTCGGTGGGCGGCAGCACGTCGACGGTGACGCCGGCGTCGCCGCCGCCGTCCATCGCGCCCCCGCCGTCGTCGGTCGAGGCGACGTCGTCGGTGGTGCCCGAGTCCGCGGCGCCCGTGTCGGCGCCGGCGTCGGCCGGGGTGTTGTTGCTCGGCGGCGAGTCGGAGCAGCCCGCGAGCGCGGCCAGAAGCGAGAGTGAGGCGACCTGGAGTGTGGTCGAAGGCGCTAGACGCATGGTGTGGTTCTCTAGCCGGTGACGCCGGGCGTTGACCAGTGCCCACGCGAACTTTTCTGCCACGGTCGAGGCGGAGGGTGACGCGCTCGGCGCGCGTAGGGGGTGCGTCGGTGGCGACGCGCCCGTTCGCCGCTCGGGCGCAAACTCCTCGCGCGCGGAGGGGGAGAGAACGAGGTATGGTCCCTGGCCGCTATGCTCCGACCCCGATCCTTCGCGCTGGCGACCCTCGCCGCGCTCCTCGCCGCCCCCGCCGCCTACGGCCAGATGTACATCGACCTGCCGGGCACCCAGCCCGGGGGCCTCTCGATGGGCGAGCCCCTCGACACGGCGGGCAACTGCGGCGTGAGCTGCCATTTCAGCCGCGACGAGACCGTGCCCTCGGCGATGCCCTACGACGGCTGGGTGGGGTCGATGATGGGCAACACCATGCGCGACCCGCTCTTCCTCGCGGCGCTCACCGTCGCCGAGCAAGACGCCCCGGGCGTCGGCGACTGGTGCCTGCGCTGTCACACCCCGTCGGGCTTCGTGGGCGGTCGCACGCGCTCGACCGCGACCGCGTCGCGGGGCACCGAGCTCCTCCCGGCGGACCGAGACGGGGTCACCTGCGACTCGTGCCACCGGATGGTGGCCACGACGAACATCGGCAACGCGCAGTACCAGTTCTCCCCTGACAACACGCGCTTCGGGCCCTACCCGACGATCGAGAGCATCCGGCACAGGGGCGCGGTGAGCGACTGGCTCCCTCGGGCTGAGATGTGCGCGACCTGCCACGAGATCACCAACCCGACGCAGCCGCAGCTCCTGGCCGACGGCACCGACACGGGGCGGCGCTTCCCCCTCGACTCGACGTACCGCGAGTGGCGCAGCTCGGTGTACGGCCAGCCCGGCGGGGCCAACGAGCGCACGTGCCAGGACTGTCACATGCGCCGCTTCGGCTCGCCCACCACGGTGTCGACCAACGCGACGGCGCTCACCCGGGAGAACCCCCGGCAGCACTTCTTCTCGGGCGCCAACGCGTGGGCGATCCGCATGCTCGGCCAGATGAGGCAGGACGAGTCGACGGGGGAGTTCTTCGCCCCTGACCTCGCGCCCTTCTACGAGCTCGCCGCGCAGCGCGCCGAGGCGCAGCTGCAGCGGGCGTTGACCCTCGAGGTCCGCGAGGCGCCGACCGAGGCCAGGCCTGGCGAGACCGTCACCCTCGTGGCGAGGATCACCAACCGCGCGGGGCACCGCCTCCCGACGGGCTACGCCGACGGTCGGCGGGTCTGGCTCGAGGTCGCGGTGGTGGAGCAGGGCGGCCGCGAGACGGTGGTCTCGGGCGTGTACGACGGGGCCATGGCGCACCTCGACGAAGACCCGCAGCTCAAGGTGTACGAGGCTCACATGGGCCGGGCGGGGATGGGCGTGACCTCGCACATCGCGCTGCAGAACACCGTGGTGAGCGACACCCGCCTGCCGCCGCGGGGGTACCGCCCGCCGCCGGGCCTCGAGCCCGTGGGGGCCGACTACTCGGGCGGCGAGGACGGCGCGCTCCGCCACTGGGACGACGCGCGCTACTCCGTGACGATCCCAGCGACGGCGCGCGGGCCCGTGACGCTGCGGGTGCGCGCGAGGTACCAGTCGACGACGCGGGAGTACGTCGAGCACCTCGCCGAGGCGAACCGCACCGACGACACCGGGCGCGAGCTCCTGCGGCGCTATGAGGCCTCGGGCCGCGCCGCGCCCTTCACCATGGCCGAGGCCACCGCGGAGGTGATCACCCCCGGCGGCGCGACCGACGCGGGCGCGGGCTCAGACGCTTCGACCGCGGGAGACGGCGGCGTCGGCATCGACGGCTCGGTCAACCCGGCGGACACCTCGGGCGGGTGC
>JAEYZO010000937.1 GCA_023428035.1 Pseudomonadota bacterium
GACGAGATGAAGATCGCGGCGTAGCGGCCGACGGTCACGATCGGAACGATCTCGCCGCGCTGCGGAAGGCCGACGTCTGCCCAGAGGTCGACTCTACGGATCTCATGCTTCACCGCGGAACGGTCCCACGAAGGCCGTCGCGCTCGGCACCCGGTTGCTGTGGCTCCACACCTACGCGGAGCGTTACGTCGACGCGGTGAAGAGTAGACCCGCTTCCGTGCCGAGGCGCGCGGAGATCGACTGGCGGGAGCCCGTGACAGAGATGCCTGAGCGACCCGCCGACGTGCGCTATGACGCGAAGACGCAGTGCTTGACGGTGGGCGACGGCGTCTTGAGCGGGGTGAGCCCCGAGGTCTGGGAGTACGAGGTCAGCGGGATGCCGGTTGTGAAGAAGTGGACCGGCTACCGCACGAAGAGAGGGGCGGGGCGCGCGGCCAGTTCTACAAACGAACTGGACAAGATCCGCCTGGAGGAGTGGCCCCAGGAGTGGAGCGACGAGCTTCGTGACCTGATCACCGTGCTCACGTTTACCGTCGAGACTCACGCGGAGCAGGACGCGCTGCTCGACGCGATCTGTGAGGGGGAACTCATCCCTGAGTCCGAGGTGCCGAAGCCGACGGCGGAGCAGCGCGACGAGCCGAAGAACACTCGCAACTTCGCCCAGGGGACGCTGATCCAGTGAAGACCGTCGCGATCAACCTGGCGAACTTCGTCTCGCGAGAGAAGGCCGAGGCCTACGCGGCGCACGGCGGGGGCGACGCGACGACGCAGGACAAGGTGGCGAGCCGGCTCCGCGGGCTCGCTCTCTCTCAGGGCGACCGCGTGCTGCTGGTGTACCGCCGACCCGACCAGCGCTACGACGTGCTCGCGTCGTGCGTGATCGACGACGCCGCGGCGCTCACGTGGAGCAAGACCTCCGTTCATCCGACGCTGGAGATCGACGACCTCGCGTACAAGGACCGGGTGCTGAACGACGACGAGGTGGCCCGCGTCGACGGGGAGCTCGCGCGCGCGACCGCTCCCGTCGCGGTGACACCGGGCGCGGCGGCGAGCGCGACCCAAGCGACGCCCACGGCACCGACGCCCCCGCCGTTGCCAGAGACCGTCGACGGGGAGCACCACCCCGAGAACATCATCCTCTACGGGCCGCCGGGGACGGGGAAGACCTTCTCGACGACGCGGCGCGCGCTCGAGCTCCTCCGCGTGAAGGAGATCCCCGAGGACCCCTCTGCGCAGGGGGAGATGTTCCGCTTGTTCCAACGGCACGAGCGGGTGGAGTTCGTGACCTTTCACCAGTCGTACGGCTACGAGGAGTTCGTCGAGGGCCTGCGCCCGGTGATCGAGTCGGGGCAGGTGAACTACGAGGTCCACCCCGGCGTGCTCAAGCGCGTCGCGAAGAAGGCGAGGGAGGCGTACGAGGCCGCCACTCGGCGGGACGGCGCAGGCCCCGACGACTTCGACGAGCTCTGGCGACGTCTCTGGGAGAAGCTCGCCACGCCTCAGCGCCGCCCCTCCAGCGAGATGGACTGCTTGCTCCAACGAGGCACCAGCGACGCCACGCTGCGCGTTCGCAAGCTCGACCCGTCGAGCGGCGAGGTGATCGAAGAGTACGCCGCCATGAGCGTGACCCGCGACGGGCTGCGGCTCGTGTGGGCGAGGCGTTCGGAGCTCGGTGAAGACGCCACCACGACCGCGCTTCAGACGAAGCTGCGGGAGCTGAGGAGCACCGGGGCGCACGGGACCGCGCTGTGGGTCGCGTGGCGCGCGTTGTGGGACGAGGCGCGTGAGGTCGAGAGGAAGCCGCCGCGGCGGCCCATCCCCCAGTTCGTGCTGGTGATCGACGAGATCAACCGCGGGAACATCTCGAAGATCCTCGGTGAGCTCATCACGCTCCTGGAGCCCGACAAGCGCCTCGGGATGCCCAACGCGCTCTCACTCCGATTGGCGTACACGCCTGACGAGACCTTCGCGCTGCCGCCCAACCTGCACGTCCTCGGCACGATGAACACCGCCGACCGCTCCATCGCGTTGATCGACGTCGCGCTCCGTCGGCGCTTCACCTTCGAGGAGACGCCGCCGCGACCCGAGCTCCTCAGGGGAGAGCCTCCCACCGAGCTCGGCGAGCTCGCGGCGAGGGTGCTCGCGAAGATCAACGCCCGGATCCGCTACCTGCTCGACGCCGACCACCAGATCGGCCACGCCTACCTCCTCGGCGTAAGCACCTACGAGGGCCTCCGTGACGTGTTCGTGCGTCGCGTGATCCCGCTCTTGTACGAGTACTTCCACGGCGCGCCCGCGCAGGTCGCCGCGGTGCTCGGGTGCCCCTTCGACGACGACGGCAAGCCGCGTCGGCCCGGGAAGGCCCCGACGATCCTCGACGTGAAGCGCGAGAGCGAGCAGGACGTCTTCGGCTTCGACGACGAGGACATCGAGGAGCAGCGCCTCACCTACGAGGTCGCTCCCAAGTTCAGGGGCGGGTCGGAGGGCGACCTGAAGCCCTACTTCGAAGCGATCCTCTGAGGGCCCTCTCGTGCGTTCGATCACGCTCTACGAGCACGGGGTACTGAGGGCGGCTCCCGACGCGGGCGGGTGGCCCGAGGGCGGCACCCCGTGGGAGCGCGCGGTGCCGCAGCGCTGGTTCGACCGGCTGTGTCGCTTCGACGAGCGCCGCGCTGAGGGGCGGGTCTTCGACTGGGGCTACAAGCGCGCGAAGGCCACGCAGTTCGTCGGCGTGGTGCAGCTCGACGGCGTGTCGCTGGAGATCCTCCCGAAGGTCGAGCGCGTGCCGGGCGACGACGACGAGGCATCATGCGGAACGGTGCGGCGGAACCTTCTGTGGTTCCTCTCGCGGGCGGGGGAGGTGCCGTGCCGTGAGCGCGACCTCGCGGCGCTGCGCACCCGCCGCGCTCCCTTGCTCGACGCCCTCACCGCGCTCTTCGCGTCGCGCCTGTGGGAGGAGCTCCTCCGCGGCGTCGCGCGCGACTACGTCTCCCTCGAGGAGGACCTCCGACGATTGCGCGGCAAGCTCCTCGTCCCTCGGCAGGTGGCGCGCAACGCCGTACACCGAGAGCGCTTCGCGTGCTGCTTCGACGAGTTCTCCGAGGACACGCCGCTCAATCAGGTGCTCCGCTGCGCCGCCGAGGTGCTGGTGAGGCAGACCCGCCTCCCCACCGCGCAGCAGACCCTCGGTCGTTGCCTGGAGGTGCTCGACGGCGTGACCGCGCTGCCTCCCGACCGCGCGCGCGTGGTCGCGGGCCGGGTGCTGCTCGGCCGACAGACGGCCCGCTTCACGGAGCTCTTCGCCTTCGCGCGCATGGTGCTGGACGCGCAGAGCGCCGAGGTGATCGCGGGCGAGACGAGCACCTTCTCGCTCCTCTTCGACATGAACGCGCTCTTCGAGGGGCTCGTCACCGACGTGGTGAGCCGGGTGGCGCGGAGGCACCACCCGCAGTGGCGTGTGCACCCGCAGGGCAAGGGGCACGGCCGTCACCTCTACGACGGGGGAGAGGCGCCGAAGCGGCTCCTGCCGCTCGCGCCCGACGCGTTGCTGGCCGGCCCTGACGGTCGCTTCGTGGTGATCGACGCGAAGTGGAAGCGGCTCGCGCTCGGCGCCCGCGGAAAGGGCCCGCGTCGCGAGGACCTCTACCAGCTCCACGGGTACTGCACGCGCTACGGCGCCGACGCGGTGGTGTTGCACCCGAGCGGCGGCGAAGGGACGAAGGCGACCTGGCACACCTGCGACGAGGCGGGCGAGGCGCTCAAGAGGGTGACCTTCGCGACGATCGACCTCTCGCGAGACTTCTCGCTCCGCGACGAGGTCACGAAGCTCGAAGACGCGGTGTCCAAGCTCCTGACCGAAGTGCTGCCGCCGGCAGAGGCGGCATTCCCGACGGAGGCGGCAGGGTGAGCGGTCTCGCGCTCGTGGTGAGGGAGTTCGACCCGGTCGTCGACGCGCTCCGTGACCGCCGGGAGAGCTTCACGGAGGAAGAGGCGCTAGATGCGCGCTTCTGGTCCGTGGGCGAAGACGCGGCGTTGCGAGAGGACGTGCGCTTTCGCGAGGCCTACGGGGGCCGATGGACGCTCGCGGAGCACCTCGTGGCGAACGACCTCGTGTTCGACGAGCTGATCGCGCAAGGGGGCGGAGCGATCGCGCTCGCCGAGAGGTTCCCGGTCTGGGACGCGCAGTACGGCACGCACACCGTCGTCTGCGCCGCCGACGAACGGCTCGTGGTGCGGCAGGGGGTGGTGCGCCTCGCGGCGTCGCAGCTCGGAGATCGCCCACACCTCGTCGACGCGACGCCGCTTGAGCAGTGGGTCACGCACCTCCCGTTCTATTCTCTCCGCGCGGTCGCCGCGTCGATGCCCTCGGGGGGATGGGACCCGAGCGCCCTCGACGAGCAGCTCCCGCAGCTCCTCGGGTGGCTCCGCGTCGAGCTCCCGCGCTCGATGGACCGTCGCCTCTTCGTCGCGCGCATCGACGGTCACAGCATGGACGACGGCGCGAACGGGCTCCGCCACCACGCGCTCGCGGTGTTCCGCGTGGGGCCTGTCGACCTCGACGCGCGCCCTGTGGTCGTCGCCCGCGGCGCGTTTCGGGATCCCGACACCGCGGGCTATGTCCTGAAGCGCTTCGTGCGCGAAGGCGGAACGCCGCGCCTCGTCTCGTTGAACCCCGACCGTACGCGCTATCCCGACATCGTCGTCGGCCCCACGCGCGCGCCAGAGTTCAGCGTCGTGGCCGAGCTCGTCATGCCGCTCTCCGCGAGCAGCTATGACCGCGCGCTTCGAGGCGGGGTCTCGACCGGGCGGCGCCCTCTCGACGCGAGGGACTACCGGGCGGTCGTCCACGAGCGCATCGAGGCGACGCTGGACAAGGTCTTCGGCCCCCCGACCGTGTCGGAGATCGAGGAGACCGCAGAGCCCTGGTCGTCGTGGTCGACCGCGCTCTGCCTCGACGGCGACGCCCTGGCGGTGTTCGTCTCTGCGCTCACGGGTCTCCCGACCGACGCGCGGACGATCTCGGTGGTCGGAGCGCCCATGACGAGCGCCGCGCGCGCGAACAACGCGCGATCAGGCACGAGTTTCCTCCGTGTCTCTCCGCGGACCGAGCCCTTCGCCCTCGTCGCGGAGGGCGTGTCAGGTCCGGCCGCCGAAGCTCTCGGCGCGCTCACCGTCCCCGGCCTCGACGGTGAG
>JAEYZO010000957.1 GCA_023428035.1 Pseudomonadota bacterium
GACGTAGACAACACCCGCGAGCTCGCGGCGGCGCTGCGCGCGGCGGGCTACCGAGACGGCGAGACGCTCCGTCACGTCGTCGAGGCCGGCGGGCAGCACGACGAGCGCTACTGGGCGGGGCGCCTCCCCGACGCGCTGCGCTTCCTCCTCGGGCCTCGCCGAGAGTGACTACTCGCCCTCGGGCTCCGCCGCGGTGGGCTCACCGAGGGGCGTGAGCGTCGAGCCGTTGGGCTGCACCGGCGGCGGGGGCGCGGCGGGGGCGCCCTCGCGGAGCTGTAGCGGCAGGTTCTGGGGCGGTGGGATCGGGGCGATCGAGGGTCCGCCGTTTCCGCCGGGCGGCGCCTGGTTCGGCGGAGTGGGCGACGAACGCGTCGCGGGCGCGTCGTCGCGGGACGAGGCCGCGACGTAGGCCACGAGCGAGACCAGCGCGACGAAGCCCAGCGCCGCGGCTGCGAGGATCCACGGGAGCGCGCTCGAGCCCGGTCGGGGTTGGGTCGTCAGGCCTCCGTGCAGGGGCCCGCTCGTGACCGCGAGCGGGGGGTAGGGCTGGCTCGGCGCGAAGGGCTGCGGCGACGATGTCGGCGTCGCGGGCGTCGCCATGTTGGGGTACTGCGGCGGGGCCTGGGTCTGCGGCATCGCCATCGTCCCCGCGACCTCGACCTGCGCGCGCGTGACCAGGGAGTGCCTCAGGTGCAGGTGCGAGAGCGCGGAGGCGAAGTCCTGAGCGGAGGCGAAGCGGTTCGCGGGCTCTCGCGCCATGCCCCGGTCGACGATGGCGAAGAGCTCGGCGGGCAGCTCCGGCGCGTAGACCCTCAGCGGCGTGGGCTCGGCGGTCACCGCCATCACCAGCACCTCGGCGGGGCCGTCGGTCTCGAAGGGGAGCCTCCCCGAGAGCATCTCGTAGAGCATCACCGCGGTCGCGTAGAGGTCGGCCCGATGATCGATGTCCTTCGCCGAGAGGATCTGCTCGGGGGCCATGTAGACCGGCGTACCGATCACCATCCCCGTGCGGGTGAGCGAGGTGAGCCCGGGGCCGTCGGACATCTTGCTGATGCCGAAATCGAGGATCGTCACCCGGTCCCCTCCGTCGGGCCCGCGCCGCAGGAACACGTTGCCGGGCTTCATGTCGCGGTGCACCACCCCCGCGGCGTGCGCGGCGGCGAGGCCCTCGAGCACCTGTCGGGTGATGTCCACCGCGCGGTACGGCGCCACCACCCGCTCCCGGTCGAGCAGATCCTGGAGGCTCTCGCCCTCGAGGAGCTCCATCGCGATGAAGGCCACGCCCTCGCGGGTCACCGAGCAGTCGACCATGCGGATGATCCGCTCGGAGCCCGCCGCCGCCGCCGCGCGCGCCTCTCGGAGGAACCTCTCCAGCACGTCACCGCGAGAGGCCAGCTCCGGGTGCAGCAGCTTCAGCGCGACGTCCTGCCCGAGCATGGTGTGCCTCGCGCGGTAGACCGCGCCCATGCCTCCGCCGCCGAGGAGCTTCTTCACCTCGTAGCGGTCGATGGTCGTGCCGCAGGGGCCGATCTCGACGGGGCCCTCGGTGCGAGGGCAGACCGTCGTCGCCTCGAGGTGCATGTCGCCGCAGGCCCTGCAGAGGGGCATAGGCCGAGGAGTGTAGACCAATCCGCGGTCACGGCCGCGAAAGCGGCTCAGGCCACCCGAACAGCGACGTCGCGCGCGCGCGGCTCTGGGCCGAGGAGCACCACCGCGCCGAGCGGAGGCAGGGTCAGCGCAACCGAGGCCGCGAAGCCGTGCGAGGGCTGCGGATCAGCCCACGCGACCCCCGAGTTGCCGACGTCCCCGCCGCCGTAGCGCGAGGAGTCGGAGTTGAGCGCCTCGCGCCACTCGCCCGCGTGCGGCACGCCCACGCGGTAGCCCACGCGGGGCACCGGGGTCGCGTTGAGCACGCAGAGCACGGCCCGGCCCGAGCGGTCGTAGCGCACGAAGGCGTAGACCGACTGCTCGACGTCGTTCACGACGCTCCAGGCGAAGGCCGACGGGTCCTGCTCCAGGGCGTGCAGGGCGGGGGTCTCGCGGTAGAGGCGGTTGAGGTCGCCCACCAGGGTCATCACCCCCGCGTGCATGGTGTCGTTCGTGAGGTGCCAGTCGAGGGAGCGCGCGTGGCTCCACTCGCGCTCCTGGGCGAACTCCGAGCCCATGAACAGGAGCTTTCGCCCCGGGTGGCACCACATCCACGCGTAGAGCGCGCGGAGGTTCGCGAAGCGCTGCCAGCGGTCGCCCGGCATCTTGCCGAGGATCGAGCCCTTGCCGTGCACCACCTCGTCGTGGCTGAGCGGGAGCACGAAGTTCTCGCTCCACTGGTAGACGAGCCCGAAGGTGAGCTCGTGGTGGTGCCAGCGGCGGTGCACCGTGTCGCGGGAGAAGTACGCGAGGGTGTCG
Organism: Pseudomonadota bacterium; assembly: GCA_023428035.1. GTDB lineage: Bacteria > Myxococcota_A > Polyangia > Polyangiales > JAEYZO01. The sequence goes on from JAEYZO010000957.1 coordinate 2,407, forward strand.
TGCATCCAGCCCATGTTCCATTTCATCGTGAAGCCCAGGCCGCCCGTGTAGAGCGGGCGCGAGACCCCCGGCCACGAGGTGCTCTCCTCGGCGATCACCATCGCGCCGGGGAACTCACCGTGCAGGCGCTCGTTCAGCTCGCGGAGGAAGGCGATGGCCTCGAGGTTCTCCCTGCCCCCGTGGGGGTTGGGGATCCACTCGCCCTCCTTGCGGGAGTAGTCGAGGTAGAGCATCGAGGCGACGGCGTCGACGCGCAGGCCGTCGACGTGAAAGTCCTCGATCCACATCCGCGCGTTGGCGATGAGGAAGTTCTTCACCTCGGGGCGGCCGTAGTTGAAGACCAGCGTTCCCCAGTCGGGGTGCTCTCCCTGCCTCGGGTCGAGGTGCTCGTAGAGGGCCGTGCCGTCGAAGCGGCCGAGCCCGTGCGGGTCCTTCGGGAAGTGCCCCGGCACCCAGTCGACGATCACCCCCACGCCGCGCTGGTGGAGCTGGTCGACGAGGTAGCGGAAGTCGTCGGGCGTACCGAAGCGCGCGGTGGGCGAGAAGAAGCCCGTGACCTGGTAGCCCCACGAGCCGTCGAAGGGGTGCTCGTGCACGGGCAGGAGCTCGACGTGGGTGAAGCCCAGCGCCGTGACGTGGTCGGCGAGCTTGTGGGCGAGCTCGCGGTAGCTGAGCCAGCGGTCGCCCTCCTCGGGCACGCGCATCCACGACCCGAGGTGAACCTCGTAGATCGAGACGGGGCGAGAGAGCGGGTCGGTCTCGGAGCGAGCCCGCATCCACGCCTGGTCGGCCCAGGCGTGCTCGCTCGGGGGCGCGATCACCCCCGCGGTGCTGGGACGGAGCTCGGTCTGCCCCGCGCAGGGGTCGAGCTTGCGGAGCGCCCAGCCCTCGCGGGTGACCACCTCGTACTGGTACGCGGTGCCCGCGCGGAGGTCGGGGATGAACAGCTCCCACACGCCCGTCTCGCCGAGCTGGCGCATGGGGTGGACGCGGCCGTCCCAGAGGTTCCACGGGCCGACGACGCTGACCGAGCGGGCGGAGGGGGCCCACACCGCGAAGGCCACGCCCGCGACGCCGTCGATGGTCACCGGGTGCGCGCCGAGCCGCTGGTGCAGGCGCATGTGCCGGCCCTCGCGGAACAGGTGCTCGTCGAGCTCTCCCCAGGTGGGGAGGTGGCCGTAGGGGTCGCGGGCCGACCAGCTCGCCCCGGTGGGCGCGCGGGCCTCGACGCGCCACCCGCTCAAGCGATCGACGCCGCGCACCAGCACCCCGAAGAGGCCCTCGTCGGTCATCGGTTGCATCGGCCTGGGCTCGGCCTCGCCGTCGACGAACACCCGGGCTTCGACGGCTCCGGGGCGCCACGCGCGCAGCACCACGCCGCCGTCGACGGGGTGCGCGCCGAGCACTCGGTGGGGGTCATAGAGGGACCGCTCGACGAAGCGCTTGTAGTCGCCCGCGGAGAGCCCCTGCCACAAGTCGGGTTGGGCGTCGTTCATGGTCGGGGTGGGCCACCATAAGTCCACCGCAGCGTCTGCACACCCCTCGCGAGCGTCGGCGCGCACTCCGCCGCGACCGACCCGTCGACGTCGACGACGCGCGAGCGGCCCTGCCCCTTCACCGCGCGCGACCCGCGGCCCCAGTTGGCGTTCGCCACCGCGACCCGGTGCCGCCGCGCGAGCGCGGGGAGCATCTCATCGCGCTGGTCGACCGGGCTCGCGTCGCACCACGCCGAAGGGAAGAGCAGCAGGTCCGCCGAGTCGAGGGCGTGAGCCGACTCTCGACTCACGAAATGGATGTCGTAACAGACGGCCACGGTGATCGTCGCGCCCGCGAGCGAGAAGGTCGGCGTCCCGATGTCGCCGCGCGCGGCCCAGCGCTCGGGCCACCAGGGGTGCCGCTTTCGGTAGTGCGCGAGGCGCGCCCCGTCGGGGGCGAGCACCTGCGTGGTGTTGAAGCAGCGCCCGCGGTCGTCGCGCTCGACGAGGGGCGCGCAGAGGGCGAGGCCGTGGCGGCGCGCGAGGTCGCGGAGCGCGTCGGTGGTGGGGCCGTCGAGGGGCTCGGCGAAGGGCGAGAGGTCGAAGCCGCCGCGGTCGCTCACGTAGCCCGTGAGCGCGCACTCGGGGAGCACCGCGAGGTCGACCGGGCCCTCGGCGACGAGCGCGGAGAGGGCGGCGTCGACGAGGGCGAGCTGCGCCGCGACGTCGCCGAAGCGGTGCGGGACCTCGATCACTCCGACGGTCAACACGGGTAGAGTCTGCGCCTCCGCGGCAGCGGGCGGGAGCGACGACGAAGAGGGCGGGGTGAGCGCGAGGCGCCCGGCGGAGCGCGGCCGCTGGGTCGTGGCCGCGGAGCGCGGCGCGCACGTCACGAAGGTCCCCACCCTCGCCGGCGCCGCGCGGTTCGGGGTGGTGACCCTCGTGGCGGTGGGCTGCGGCGACGCGTACCCCGCGACCGCCGCGGGGAGGGTCATCACGGGGGTGTTCATCCCGCTCACGCTGACGACCATCGGGTTCCTGCTGACGGCGCTCACCGACGCCGCGCGCTGGCCCTCGCGGCAGGGCCGCTGACCCCTCCCCCGCCTGGACACGGCGGCGTCGTGGGATGTAAGCGGCGTCGAGGTGGTCACGGTCGCACGCACGGCGCTCCTCGGCCTCGCGCTCGCGGGGTGCCTCGAGCTCAAGCCCGGCGAAGACCTCGCCGACGGCGGCGCGCGGGCCGACCTCGGCGTGACGGACATCCCCTGCGGCGCGGGGCGGTCGAACTGCGGCGGCGCGTGCCTGCCCACGGGGATGCCCTGCGC
>JAEYZO010000969.1 GCA_023428035.1 Pseudomonadota bacterium
CGGTGATGTGAATAAGAGCCAGCCCCTGGGGGAGCTCAGGCGCGATCGAGAGCGCGTCGAGCGCGTGACGCGACCAGGCCTCCTCGGGGTCGGTGATCGCCGTGAGGTTCATCAGCGCGTTCGTCGCGATCAGCCTCGCGAGGTAGTCACCGATCTTCGCCGCCCGCTCCGCGTCGAGGCCCACACCCAGCTCCGCCGCGCGCGCGATGAAGTCCCCCGGCGGCGCCAGGGGCTCGGGTGTCGGCAGCGGGATCGACGGTCGGGCGCCCTGGGTCATCGCGAGGCCCGCCACCGTAACAGAGCCCACACCCCCGCCGCTGCGGGAGAAGTTCCACACCCTCCGTCGCCCGCCCGTGACAGCCGCGGGGCCCGCGCTTGTGCATACTGCCCCGCGCCACTCCCTCTCTCCCCACAGGAGCCACTCGATGCGACTTCGTGCGACGGGCTGCGCGGCGCTCACTCTCGCCATCGGCTGCGGCGACACCGTCTCCGCCCCCCCCCCTGAGCCCACCTACGCCTGCGTGCCCGACCGCGCCGCGTGGAACGCCACCGTGCGCCCCATCGTCGAGCGCTCCTGCGGGAGCTGCCACGGAGACAACCTCTCCTACGGCGCGCCCTACTCCCTCCTCGACTACGACTTCCTCACCCGCACCCGCGGCGCCGACCGCCCCGTCGACCGGATGTTCGCCCGCCTCCGCGAGGGCACCATGCCCCCGGCCTCGACCCCCGCGCCCTCCATCGCCGACGCCCAGGCCATCGCCCACTGGGCCACCTGCGGCGCCCAGACCCTCAGCGAAGACACCCGCATGAGGGTCACCGCGCCGGTCTTCCGCGCGCCGCAGACCGCCCCCGCGGGCCTCACCTCGGTCGAGCTCCGCGCCGACAGCTTCGAGGTGCCCCTCGTGAGCGACCGCTACCAGTGCTTCACCTTCCGCAACGTCGTCGCCGCCGACCAGTTCGTCCGCCGCTTCGAGATCCTCATCGACCACCCCGAGGTGCTGCACCACGTCGTGCTCTTCAAGGACCTCGGCGCCGACACCGGCCAGGCCAGCTACCAGTGCCAGGGCTCCCCCCCCGACACGCTCTACACCTACACCTGGGCCCCCGGGCAAGACGCTCTGCAGTTCCCCGACGGCGGCCTGCGCATCCGCCCCGACGACCGGTACATCCTCCAGCTCCACTACAACAACGCCCGCGAGCTCACGGGCCTGCGCGACCGCTCCGGCGTGCGCCTCTCGCTCTCGGCCCCCTCGGGCACCGAGTACGGCATGGTCGCCATCGGCCCCCTGGGCTTCTCCATCGCCCCGCGCTCCGAGCAGCGCGTGTCGAGCGCCTGCACCCTCCCCGCGGGCACGCGCCTCCTCGCGTCGATGCCCCACATGCACGAGATCGGAGCCTCGTACGAGCAGTTCCTCCTGCGTGGGACCCAGCGCACGCCCATCATCGGCCTGACCAACTGGCGCTTCGAGTCGCAGTTCTTCTACGAGACCCCGCTCACCATCGAGGCCGGCGACCGCATCGAGACCGCCTGCACCTTCAACAACACCAGCAGCCGCGCGGTCACCAACGGCGCCCGCACCTCCGACGAGATGTGCTTCGGCTTCACCTACGTGACCCCGCCGCCTCCGCAGGAGTACTGCAACGAGCCCCTCAACCCGCCCACCCCCGCGGACCTCACCTACCGCGCCGGGATGTGCTCCCCCGCCGGCGCCCCCACCGACCTGCCCCTGGTGAACGGCGCGGTGCGCGTCGACGAGGCCGCCGCCCTCGCCGGCGGGACCATCCCCGACGGCCGCTGGGTGCTCTCGAACATCGAGTACCTGCTCAACATGCTCGGAACGCCCCTCGGGCCCATCGACCCCAACGCCTCGGGCCTCCAGGGCCGCGGCCAGGTCTGGACCTCCCAGGGCCGCCTCACCGCCGACATCATCGGCTCGCTCTCCCTCGCCTTCGCCGCGGGCAACCGCCTGGAGCGCGCCCTGCCGCAGATCAACTTCGCCAGCGCCGCGACCGCCACGGGCAACACCCTCGCCCTCACCACCGAGTGCACCGCGGGCAGCGCCTCGAGCACCCCCACCAGCCTCCAGTACGAGGTGCGCGGCGACGAGCTCATCGTCTCGCTCCGCGCGCAGAGCCTCGGCTCCGTCACCATCACCCCGCGGTACACCTTCCGCCTCCAGCGCTGACCGACGCCGCCTCCCGGGTGTTGAGCCCGGGCGCCCCTTCGCGGTAGTGAAGCAGACCATGCGAGCGGCGCGGTGGGTCATGGCGGCGTGCGTGGTGCTCGCGACGGCGTGCTCGTCGTGCATCACCGGCACGCCCGAGGAGCACGATCTCAACTCCGTCGGGCAAGAGGCCCGCGCCTGCCCCGAGGCCGTCACCCGCGACGACAGCGGCCAGCCCCGCAACGCCCGCGGGCAGATCCGCCAGTGCTGGCCCAACGAGCGCCGCTGCTTCTGCGACGGCGACAACGACTGCTACGCCGAGTCGGGCTACCGAGCCTGCACC
>JAEYZO010000976.1 GCA_023428035.1 Pseudomonadota bacterium
AGACCGCTGCACCCTCCGAGCTCCCCGACAAACCTCCGCCGAAAACGCCGTGGAAACCGAGGGGAGCATGAGTTGTGTGTCGAACGCAGCACGTAGTGGGAGAGGGGGGCAACTAACACCGAAAACTGCGACTTCGATGGCAGTGTTGGGTGCGTGGCAGCGGGGCTCCTGACCGCCGCTCTCGTCGTCCGGTGGCCGCTGAGGGTGGCTCCGGCGGGGCCCGTAGGAGAGACGAACGACGCGCGACGCTCCTCGCAGCGCGTCGCCATCACGGCCATTGAAGTCGCAGTTTTCGGTGTTCGACGCTCCCCTCTCCCACTACGTGGGAGAGGGGCTGGGGGTGAGGGCCAACAGCCACGCTCGCGCGGCCACCGCCGCCCGCAGCCACGACTTCGCAAAGCGGCAAGAACTGACCTGCGGTCAGAATCAGAAGCGGCGAGACCAGGCCGAGCCTGAGATCCGGTCGCCCCTGGCGTTGATGAACTCCACCGAGAGGGTGCGGGTGTCGGGGTTCGCGCGCAGCACCGTGTAGTTGTGCGTGTCGTGCACGAAGACCGGGAACTGCGAGGCGTTGAAGGGCGGGCGGCCGTCGCGGTTGGCGCCCGCGGGGCCCATGATGACCTCCCAGATGTCGCTCCAGGGGCCCGACGCCTCGACCTTGCAGACCGCGCCGAAGTGAACGTCTCCCGAGAGGAACACCACCCCGCGGAGGCGGTTGTTCGAGATGTGGTTGAGGAGCTCGCGGCGCTGCGAGGCGTAGCCGTTCCAGTTGTCTCCGTCGCCGCCGGGGCGGTTCACGATGGGCACGGAGTTGAGGATGAACTTGAACGCGCAGGGCGAGCTCGACAGCCCTGACTTCAGCCAGTTCATCTGCGCGCGGGAGATGTACTGAGAGCTCCGCGCGGGGTTCTCCGAGCGGGTCGAGGGTCGGCGCTCGCTGCGGCAGTCGAGGATGAACACCTCGGCGGTGCGCCCCCAGCGGAACTTGCGCCAGATGCGGTCGGGGTTCGCGCTGTCTCGGCGCGTGGCGCGGTGCTCGAAGAAGGCCTGCCGGGCGGCGGAGAGGCGGGCGCGGGAGATGGTCTCCGGGTCCCAGTTGTTGCGCACCTCGTGGTCGTCCCAGGTGAGGTACATGCCCGTCGAGCGGTGGAGGGCGCGCATCCCGGGCGAACCCCAGTTCTCGGCGTACTTCGTTCGGTACTCCGAGAGCGAGTCGGCCGCGGCGCCGTGGTCGGTGTAGACGTGGTCGCCCGCGTGCAGGAAGAAGTCGAGGTCGGTGCGCCCCCCCGCGTGCACGAGCACCGGGAAGGGCCGGTGGTTCTGGTTCGAGCAGGCCGTGCCCGCGAAGGTGACGTTCGCGGTGGAGTCCGTCGCGATGGCGGTCTGCACGCGGCCCACGGGGCTGCGGCCGTTGGGGTCGTTCGTGGGCCCGGTGAGGAAGGCGTAGAGGTGCCGCTTGTTCGGGCGCAGGCCGTTGACGATGGCCCGCACGTAGCCGGCCCCCGAGGGCGTGACGCGGCCGTTGAAGCGCACCGCGGCGATCCGGTCGCCGTCCATCTCCAGCACGCGCAGGGTGAGGTTCGCCTCGCCCGTGAAGCGGGTCCAGAACATCACCGAGTCGTGCGTGGCGTCGCCGGCCATCACCCCGATGGGAAAGACCCCGGAGCGCTCGTCGAGACGTCTGAAGTCCGGGTTGCCCATGACCACGGGCCCCGAGTCGCGCACCCCCGTGTCGCGCACGCCGGTGTCACGCACCCCTGTGTCTCGCGGCCCTGCATCGCGCGGAACGTCCACGGAGGCGTCGCGGCCCGCGTCGATTCCCGCGTCCATCGACGCCCCGGCGTCAGCCGCGGGGACGTCGTCGACCGCGGCGTCGAGCTCGGGCGTCGCGGCGTCGTGGTCGACGGGGTCGGCGTCGTAGGTCTGGTCGGGGCCGGCGTCGTAGTCCTCGCCCGCGTCCTCGAAGGTGTCGGCGTCGACCTCGAGGTCAGCGATTCCGACCTCGGTGGCGCACCCGGCGAGGGTCGCGGCCCCGGCCACCTGCATCAATTCACGGCGCGTGAGCTTCATCGGGAGCCCGATCGATAGCACGCGTTCCCGCGGCAATTCCACGCGCGGAGCGGCGCCGCGCAGTGGGTCTGGAGTGACCACTCCACGGAGACACGGTGTCTTGGGAGTCGCGCGTCGAGACCCTCACGCCCTCCGTCGTCGCGACCCCGCCCACGCGAGCGCGGCCATCGCGACCAGGCCCCAGCCCGAACGCCGCGCGCCCACCGCGTCGACCTGACAGCCCGAGCCGCCGCCGCCTCCTGGCGCGGGCGCCGCGTCCGCGACGGTCACCGCGTCCGAGGTGGCGCTCCCGGTGTCGGGGGTCGGCGCGGGCCCCACGTCGGAGCCGACATCAGGCCCGAGGTCGGGGCCGTCGTCGCGTGGCGTGGCGGCGTCGACGTCCGCTCCGTCGACAGGTGTCATCGCGTCGAGCGGCGCTCGGATCGCGCAGCGACCCCCGCCGCACGACAGCGTCTCGCCGCAGTACGGAACGCACGACGAGTCATCGACGCAGACGTCCCCGATCGAGACGGGCCTCCACGAGCAGTAGCCTCCGACGCAGAGCTCTCCGCAGCCGCACTCATCCCGCGTGACACAGGACCGGCCCCCGGCGTCCATGAACGCCCCCGACTCCGCCTCCGCGCGCGCCGTCATGAGCAGCGCGAGCGCGACCCACCGCAGCGCGGTGGTGTTCATGCCCCAGACATCAACCCTCGAGAGCCGTTGGAGCATCGCGGGAGCATCGACCCCTCACGGTCGGCGGTCAACGGCCCCGGGGTCACTCCCCGAGCCAGCGGTCGGCGATGACCCGCCCCGTCTTCGTGACCGGCGCGCGGTCGCCGTAGCCCACGGTGGTCATCGTCACCACCGCGAGCCACACGCCGTTCGCGATCCCCACCGCCGCGCGTCGGCCCCGAGCCGAGCGAGCGTGGGTGGGAGTCATCACCGTCGGGTGTCGCACACAACGCGCCCCCGATGGAACCCCGCGCGGTCAGCGCACCGGCGGGCAGCGCGAGAGGTATCCGTCGCCCGCGCCGCCGAGCTTCACCACCCGGTCGTCGATGTAGACCGGGTAGATCACGCGCGCGCCGAAGACCCCGAGCATGGCCGCCGAGAAGAGCCCGACGACCATCGCGAGCGCCGCCCACGCCACCGCGTCGGGGCCCGCCGACATCGACGCGAGCGCGAAGGGGAGCGTGAGCGACGCCCCCACGCAGCCGACGGTCGCGGCGATGAAGCGACGGCGCCGCCGGAGGTGGTGCTCGCAGAGCGGCACGGTGACCGCGGCCGACTTTCGCACCGCGAGCGCGATCACCGCGTAGATCAGCACGCTCGGCAGGATGAACAGGTAGATCCAGGGGCTGTGCCAGTAGAGCGTCTTGCGCGGAGCCGCCGACGCGGGCGCGCCGCACTTCAGGCACACGTGGGGGAGCTGCACGCCGTTGTAGAAGACGATGCTCCGCCCCTCTCGGCCGACGGGCCAGTCAGGCACCGGCTCCATCGAGCGGTAGAAGTGCGCGCGGTCGACGTTGGCGGTCCACGGAGAGGGTGCGCTCATGGCTCGCCGCGATCGAAGCGCAACGCGGGGCCGACCACAAGCTCCCGGCGCGATCAATCGCACGCGGCGTTGATGGCGTCGCGCGCCGCGGCGGTGACCTCCAGCGACTTGATCCGAGCCGCGTCGTCGTAGATCTGCGCCGTCACCATCAGCTCGTCGGCGCCGGTGCGCTCGGCGAAGTCCGCGAGGCCGCGGCGCACCGTCTCGGGCGAGCCCGCGACCGTACACGCGAGGGCCGACTCGATGAGCGCGCGGTCCATCTCCGAGAGCGCGACGCCCGGCGCGGGCGGAGGCAAGGGGCGAGGGGAGCCGCTGCGCAGCGCGACGAAGGCCTGCTGCACCGAGGTCGCGAGGGCCCTCGCCTCGTCGTCGGTGTCGGCGCCGAAGACGTTGAGCGCGAGCATCAGGTAGGGCGCGTCGAGGTGGCGCGAGGGCTTGAAGCGCGCGCGGTAGAGCGCCGAGGCCTCGTCCATCTGCGCGGGGGCGAAGTGCGAGGCGAAGGCGAAGGGCAGGCCCAGCGCCGCGGCGAGCTGCGCGCCGTAGAGGCTCGACCCGAGGATCCACACGGGCACCTCGAGGCCGCGACCGGGGATCGCGTGGACGCGCTGCCCCGGCGGCGGGTCGAAGTAGCGCATGAGCTCCACCACGTCTTGAGGGAAGGCGTCGACGTCGCCCGCGAGGTTGCGCCGCAGCGCCCGCGCCGTGAGCGGGTCGGAGCCCGGCGCGCGGCCGAGTCCGAGGTCGATCCGACCAGGGTGGAGCGCGGCGAGGGTGCCGAACTGCTCGGCGATGACGAGGGGAGAGTGGTTGGGCAGCATCACGCCGCCCGCGCCCACGCGGATGCGAGAGGTCGCCGCGGCGACGTGGGCGATGACGATCGAGGTCGCGGCGCTGGCGACGCCGGGCATGTTGTGGTGCTCGGCGAGCCAGAAGCGGCGGAAGCCCAGGCGCTCGGCGGCCTGGGCGAGGGCGACGCTGCGGTCGAAGGCGCGGCGGGCGTCGCCGCCTTCGACGATGGGGCAGAGGTCGAGCACCGAGAGGGTGAGCATGGGGGCAGTGTGTACGCAGAAACCTCGACGTCTCGCGAGACACACGGCGTCGCTTCGGTGAGGGCGGCGCGGCCGGCGGGGAAACGGCGGAGCACGCGGCGGATCGCGCTGCGCCCAGGTGGAGAGATCGGGGAAGACCGCGGTGAAGGCGTAGGGGTGGGGGG
>JAEYZO010000087.1 GCA_023428035.1 Pseudomonadota bacterium
CGCGACCTCGCGTCGACGCGCCTCCGCGACGCGTCGAGCACCGCGAGGTACGCGCTCTCGCCCCGCTCGTAGGACTCCGTCGCCCCCCGGAGCGCCGCCTCCGCCGCGGGGATCACCCGCTCCCTCCACGCCGCGAGCGCCGCGACGGCCTGCGCGCGCTGCGCCCGCGCCGTCGTGACCTCGGCCACCACCGTCTGCCTCGCCTGCGCGTAGCGCCAGGTCGCGCGCTCGAACTCCGACTCGGCGCGGCCGATGCCGCCCTGGTTCTGGTTGAAGATCGGCAGGGTGAACTGCGCGCCCACGCGCCCCGTGAAGCCCACGCCCGCGACCTCTGGCGGCGGGCTGAAGCCGTCGACGCGCGCCACCACGCCGAAGACCCGCGAGCGCTCCCATCCCTGGCGCGCTCCCGCGGCCTCCATCGCGACCTCGGCGGCGCGCACGTCGGGCCTCGCGGCGAGGGCTGTCCGCACGAGCTCGTCGAGGGGCGGCGGAGCCTCGCCCACGGGGCCCGCCACGGGTCGGAGCGGGTGCTGCGCGGGGTCGAGGCCGAGGGTGAGCGAGAGCCTCGCAAGGGCCGCGGTGGCCTCGGCGTCGGCGCGCGTCGACTGCTCCTCAGCGACGCCGCGCTCCACGTCGAAGGCCACGGCCTCGGCATCGCTCACGTCTCCGGCGCGCAGCCGGGCCTGGGTGAGCTCGCGGAGCGCGTCGACGACGCGGAGGTTCTCCGCGCGCAGTTCGCGTCGGGCGAGGGCCAGCGCGGCGTCGGCGTGAGCGACGCGCGCGTCGCGGGCGAGGTCGAGCCCGCTCTGCACGAGAGACTCTGCCACGCGGTGAAGGTCGAGGCGCGCGGCCTCGACCCTGCGCGGGCGCTGCCACAACACCTCGATGGGCCACGCGAGCCAGGCCTCGATCTGCCGCGGACCGAGCGGAAAGAGCAATGAGAGGGTAGGGTTGGGCAGAAGCCCCGCGTCGGCGAGGTCGGCGCGGGCGAAGCCGAGCTGGGTGAGGTCGGCGTTGAAGGCGGCGTTGTTCCACAGGGCCGTCGCGACGGCCTCGCCCTCGGTGACGCCGTCGTGGAGGGACACCCCCGCGGGGACCTGCGCGCGACCCGCGTCGTCGGCGCTCTCGCGCACGCGGTGGCCGGTGACCGTCGAGACGCGCCCGCGCAGCCACCCCCGGTCGTAGGGTGAATTGGCGCAGGCGCAGAGGGTCAGGGCTGCGAGGGTCAGGGCGCGCACGGCGGTGGAATCGACCGCTACACGAGCCGCCTGAACGGGGGCTTAACGGCCGCGGCGCGTGCCCTTCGCTCCTGGGTGGGTCGACGCGAGCGCGGGACGGGGTTACAGCGTTGAGAGGATCTCAAACGACGCACACGCGCGCGGCGATCGAGCCGGGCGCGCCGCGAAGGAGGCCACCATGAAGTCGACCCCGACCGAGAGCTCGCGACGTCCCGTGAAGCGGCAGCGACCCGATGACGGCAACGCGTTCATCCCCGACCCGCAGGGAGGTCCCGCGCTCGCGGGCGACGACCTCGCCGAGGAGCTCGCCGAGCAGTTCGTCGCCTCGGCCACCTCGGCCGAAGAGACCATGCCCGACGAGCTCGACCAGGAGGTGCCCGAGGAGATCGGGGGGCCCTTCATCGTGAGCGACGCGGGGCGGGAGTTCGCGTCGGGCACCGACGCGTCGAACCCGCGGGGCTCCGTGCGTGAGCCGATGCCCTCCCCCATGCGCGGCGGTCGTTGACCCCGTAGGGATTTCTCCCTCTGCGCCGCGGTGGCCTATGGTGCCCGTCGACGATGGACATCTCCGCGGCCACCGCCAACGCGCGCAAGGGCGACCTGCTCCCCGTGTACCTCGTCGGAGGCAAGGAGCGGCTGCTCGTCTCGCGCTGCGCCGAGGCCGTTCGCCACGGCGCCGTCGGCGGCGGCCCCCGGGGCCTCGCGGAGGACGTCTTCGACGGCAGGGGGCTCTCGGCGCAGACCGTCATCACCGCCTGCCGCACGCTGCCCATGATGGCGAAGCGCCGGCTCGTCACCGTGCGCGGCGTGAACGACATGGCCGCCACCGAGCAGGAGGGCCTGGTCTCGTACTTCGCGAAGCCTGAGCCGAGCACCGTGCTCCTGCTCGTAGCGACGGAGCTCGACCAGCGGAGGAAGCTCGTCCTAGAGGCGAAGAAGCAGGGCTACCTCGTGGTGGCCGAGCCCCCGCGCGAAGACCAGCTCGAGGCCTGGGTCACCCGCGAGGCGGCGTCGAAGGGCGTCACCATCGCCCCCGGCGCCGCGGAGCTCCTCGCCATCTACATCGGCCCTGACCTCTCGCTCCTCGGCGACGCCGTCGAGCGCCTCTCGCTCTACACCAGCGGCGAGCCCATCACCCCCGAGCACGTCGAGGCCGTGGTGGTCCCCGTACGCGAGATCCCCGCGTGGGACCTGGGAGACGCCATCGCCACCCGCGACCGCTCCCTCGCGATGACCGTGCTCGGGCGCCTCCTCTCGCAGGGCCAGCACCCGCTCCCGATCCTGTTCTTCGTGGGACGTCAGGTGTCGCAGCTCGCCCGCGCCCGGCAGTGGGTGGCCGAAGGGAGCCAGGGCAGCCTCGCCTCTGCGCTGCGTATGCCTCCGCAGGCCGCGCGCAACCTGGTCTCCTTCGCGAGCAAGTGGCCCCCGCCGGTGCTGCACCGCGCGATGCGCATCGTCGCCGCCACCGACGCCGCCCTCAAGGGAGCGAAGCGCGGCGACGAGCGGGTGATGGAGGAGTGCGTCCTCGCCCTCTGCGGCGCCGCGGGCATGGGCGAGACCGCCCTACGCGGGTAGCAGTAGGTCGAGGGGCACCGCGGGCCGGCGCGAGGGCGCCGTGAGCCGCGCGCGGTCGGCGATCACCGCCGCGAGGGCGCGGTCGACCCTGGTGACGAGCTCGCCCATCGACGCGCCCACGGAGGGGACGGGCACCACCAGCGCGCAGGCGCGGGGCGAGAGGTCCCCCTCGACGGCGTGCTCGTGCAGGGCGTGGCCGAAGAGCAGCGCCGCGCAGCGGCCCTCGCGCCGGAGCGCGGCGAGCTCCCCCCAGGCCCCCGCGTCGAGGGCGCGACCCACGACGTCGACGTCGGGTGT
>JAEYZO010000863.1 GCA_023428035.1 Pseudomonadota bacterium
CGGCCCCCCGGGGGCGGGGGGACCGGCCCGCGCGGGGGGTCAGCGGCGCCGGCGACCGCCGCCGCGGCGGCCGCGGCGACCGCGCGTGGTGGGCTCGGCGGAGGGGAGGTTCACCGTGGCGTTGCCCTCGGGGCCCGCGGCGGCAGAGAGGTTCGCGCACTGCCCCGCGGGGGTCTCGGGCGTGACGATCACGAACTGCACGCGGCGGTTCGCGGCGCGCGCGGCGCGGGTGCGGCCGGGCATGAGCGGGCAGTCGGGGCCGAAGCCGTGGGCCACGAGGCGGCTCTCGTCGAGGCCGTGCTGCACGAGGTAGGTGCGCACGCTGAGCGCGCGGCGGTTCGACAGGTCGCGGTTGTGGTCGGCCGCGCCGCGGTCGTCGGTGTGACCCTGGATGTCGACCTGCGCGATGTTGGTCATCGCGCGGAGGATCGACACCACCGAGTCGAGCACCTGGAAGCTCCGGCGGCCCGTGATCACGTCGCTGTCGGTGCGGAAGTTCACCTGCTGCAGGATCTGGATCTGGTTGCCGGTCTGCTGCGCGAGGGCCTGACCGTCGGGGCAGCCGTCTTCGTCCTGGTTGCCGTTATAGGTCTCGGGCTCGGTGGGGCAGCGGTCGGGCCCGTCGGGCGGGTCGAGGATGCCGTCGTGGTCCTGGTCGAGGGCCGGGCAGCCACGGCGCGCCGTGCTGGGGCGCGGGCCCGCGGGCGTGTCGATGCACTGGTCTTCGTCGTCGAAGACGCTGTCGTTGTCGCGGTCACCGCGGGGGCAGCCGCGGCGCGTGGGGTCGGGGTTGGCGCCCTGGGGCTGGTCGGGGCACTGGTCGTCGGGGTCCATCACCCCGTCGCCGTCGCGGTCGGCCAGCGGACACCCGCGGCGGTTCGGGTCGGGGTTGGCGCCCTGCGGCTCGTTCGGGCACTGGTCGTCGGGGTCCATCACCCCGTCGCTGTCGCTGTCGGCGAGCGGGCACCCGCGGCGGTTCGGGTCGGGGTTGGGGCCGGCGGGCGTGTCGACGCACTGGTCGTCGGGGTCGTTCACGCCGTCGCCGTCGCGGTCGGCCGGGGCCTCGTCGGGCGGCACCCGGAGGCTGATCGAGAGCCCCGCCGACCAGAACTGCGCGTCGGCCGGGAAGGGCTCGGGGTTGCCGTTGTCGTCTTGCGAGCGCTGCACGACGTGGCCGTAGCGCACCGCGGGGCCGAGCCCGATGGCGCGGGTGAGGGCGAACTCGAAGCCCAGGCCCGCGTCGAAGTAGAAGCGCTGGTCGTCGCCGGTGAAGGCCCAGCCCGCGTTGCCCTCGATGAAGAGCCGGCCCACGCGGCCGAGCATGGGCTCGATGCGCAGGCCGCCCGTGGGGGCGATCACCCGACCCATCGGCGAGCCGTCGTCGTGCGGGAAGAACCAGTTGGCCACGCCGATCTGGATCACGAGCGGGTCGACGATGGTGAACCCGAGCCGCCCCGTGGCCTGGATGCCCACGCCGTCGTCGCGCAGCACCACGCGCTGGTGCTCCGAGAGCATCGTGCCCGCGCCGAACTCACCCCGCAGCGCGAAGCGCGAGATGAACTGCGCGTGCGCGTCGGGCGCCGCCGCGAGCGTCGCCCCGGTGACCGCCACGATCCCCGCGACGCGCGCGAGCGACCAGCGTTGCTCCCTCGATCTCCTGCTCATGCAAGCCTCGCCTTTCCGTATTCCCGCGCTCGGGTCCGAGCCGGGGGCTCTGGGTCAACCTCTCCAGAGATCGACGCGCGCAGACGCCGCGGCGGTCCCTACGATGGCCACCGCAGGATACAGAAGGTCCCTTCAGCGAGGCATGAAAATGGCGCTGGAGAAGGGCTCCCAGGTAGGCGCGAGTAGGCGCCCTCGGAGCTCCGCCCCGCGCGTCGGTCACTCCTCGCAGCCGCGCTCGACCCGCGCCACCCCGGGCGCTCCCTGCAGCGCCGCGCAGGCCGCGCCGAAGAGGGCGAACTCACCCGTCTCGGCGCGCTCCCAGTCCCACCCGTCTGCGCGCGTCGGGTCGAAGGGCACCGCTCGGCCGTCGACCACCACCCTCGCCTCGCTCGGGTCTCGCAAGGGGTTCGTCACGAAGCGGCAGCGCGACAGCGCGGTGGTGATCTCCCTGAAGGCCCGGGTGAAGCTCGCGGCGTCGCCCGCGCGGTAGAACCTCTCTCCCCCGAGCGAGGCCGATCGCGCGCGCCCCCCCGCGAGGGCCATCGCGTCGAGGGTGGGCTCGAGGTCGGCCTCTGCCCCGGGCACGCCGATCACGAAGGTCGCGAGCCCTCGCCCGTTGAGCTCGCGCAGCAGCGCCGTGGTGCGCGACTCGTCGAGGCACGAGAGCGCGCCCTGCGGGCCGAAGCACCCGGCGCGGTTGGTGCACACGCACTCCGACCGCGGGATGGCCCCGTTGCAGTTGGGCGCGCCGTCGGTGGCCAGCACGAAGAACCTCCCTCGGATGCGGCCGAACATGGGAGTGCGGTCGTAGTAGCCCGCGGCCACCCTGACGGCGTCGTGGGTGGGGGTGCCGCCCACGGGGGTCGACCGGCGCAGCGCCGCGAGGATGCTCGCTGCGTTGCCGGGCCTCGGCGCGATCTCGACTTCGGGAGACACCCCGCACGCGGTGCCCGCGCCCGGGCGGGGAACGGGGTACTGCACCAGGCCCGTCCAGAGCTCTCGGTCAACCGCGGGGAGCACCTCGGCGAGCGACTCGGTGAGCTCCTGCCATCGGGAGCGCTCCGGGGTGACCCGGTCGTTCATGCTCCCGCTGCGGTCGATCACGAAGATCACCTCGGCGGCGAAGCGCTCGACCGGCTGCACCGTCGGCCGACAGACATCTCCCGCGTCGGGGACGTCCGTCACGTCGATCGCGTCGCCGGCGTCGAAGGCGTCGACCGAGGGCCGGTCGTCGGGCGCCGTCGCGTCGGGCGCGCGCAGCCCCGTCT
>JAEYZO010000138.1 GCA_023428035.1 Pseudomonadota bacterium
CGACGGAGGTGCGGCACCGGCCCGAGGCGCAGGCCACGCGCAGCGCGCCGACCGAGAGGGTCCACTGGCCGTCGTCGGCGAGGACGCCGCGGGTGGGGCAGCCGCAGCCCGGGTACATCCGTCGGCAGGCGGCCTCGGCCACGTCGAAGCGGGCGCGCTCCGTCGCGCGGACGCCCAGCCCGGCGTGGTCGCCGCAGCAGTTGGTCTGGTGCGCCACCGCGACGCAGTCGTCGTCCGCCGCGCAGCTCTGGTCGAAGGTGGGGAAGCGCGGGTCGGCGCCGCCGCAGGCCACGGGCTCCGCCACGTCGGGAGCGTCCGCCGAGGGGAGGTCGCTCGGAGGGACGTCGGTGGGGGTGTCCACCGCGAGCGCGTCGACGGCGGAGGCGTCACCGTCGAGGGAGGCGTCTGCGGCGGGCACCGCGGACGAGCACCCCAGCGTCAGCGCGACCGCGGCCGCGATCGTCGAAGGCTTCATCCCGCGAGTGAACCACGGGCACCGGCGTCGGTCGCGCCTCGGTCGAGCGGTGCGGGAGCAGGTGCGACGCACCGACGTGACCGACGCGCGCGCCTTGGGCGTCGTGCTGGGTCTGGAGCGCAGCCCGAGCGTGCGCACGCTGTGGCGCGCGGTCGCGCAGATGTGCGCGGTGTACGACCCGGTGCAGTGGTGGGTGGGGTGGATGAGCGAGCTGCGCGCGGTGCACATCCCCGCGCTGCCGGTGTACGGCGTGGACGGTCACTTCAAGCCCTACGCGGGCGACGCCCACATCGACAAGGGCTACTCGACCGTGCGGCGCATGCCCATGCGGGGGCTGTCCACGGTGCGCCTGATGGACCTGCACGGCTTCACCTGGAGCGACCTGCCCGTGTGGGCCCCGAGCAACCTGCGCGAGCACCTGTTGGACACGCTCCCGGCGCTGCGCGAGATCGAGGGTGAGGCGCGCCCGATCGTGCTCGTCTTCGACCGAGGAGGCTTCGACGTCGAGGTGCTCGACGCGCTCGACGACGCGAGCGGCTACTACGTGACCTGGGTGCCCGCCTGCGTGTGGACGCCCGAGCTGCAGGCGATCGCGACGGAAGACGGCGTGGTGGCCGAGGTGCCCTGGGAGCACCCGCGCCTGAAGCACCGCTCACGACTGCTCGTGCGGCGAGATGGGCAGACCTGCGTGCCCGCCGCGACCAACCTGCCGACGTGGGTCGACGCGGCCACCGCGGTGTCGCTGCTGCGCCGCGGGCGCGGCATGGAAGAGAACGGCATCAAGGCGGCCCGCGCCTTCGTGCCGATCGATCGGCTCGACGACCGCGGGGCCGTCGACGAGCGCCCCGACGACCGCCTCGTGGACAACCCCGAGCGGGCGCGGCTGGCCAAGCTCGAGCGCGAGTTGCAGAGCGCGGAGCTGCGCCTTCGTCGCGCGCTGGAGTCCTGCACCGAGGAGACGCGCGTCGAGGCGCAAGCCGACCTGGACGGGGCGCTGGTGCATCGCGCCGTGGTGCGCGAGCAGCGGCTCAAGGCGCCGGCGAAGGTGACGCGGGTGTCGCTCGATCCGGAGGCGCGCCGCGCGGAGCTGGACACGCGCAACCGTCAGCTGTTGCTGCCGGTGAAGAACGCGACGGAGAACGCGCGCCGGTGGTTGCTGTGGCGCCTGGGCGAGGGGCTCAGCCCGAGCGCGCACGCGTGGGACGAGGACACCCGCGCGCGAACGCTCGAGGCGCTGATTCGCGCGCCGGGATGGGTGCGACGCTACGCCGACCGCGTCGAGGTCGAGATCGACCTGCCGCTGCCGCCGCTGCCGTACGCGCGCCTGGCCGAGGCGCTCCGAAGGCTCGACGGCACGCTCCAAGACATCAGTGGTCGATCCCTCGTGGTGCGGCTCGCGCCCAGGCCGACCAAGGCGACGGTCCGGAGCACCACCCCCGTGCCGTAATTGCAGAACGCGAACAACGCTGTCAGGAGCTCAGAGGCTCCTCCCCACGCTCAACACGCGGTGCGGCGGGTGGACTCTCGCGGGAGGCGCAGGCGCCGGACGACGCGACGCGCAGCCCGCTCCCAATACTCCGCACGCGATGGCGACGCTCCACCTCACGGCCCGCTCCATCCTTCGTGAGAGCAGACCACGAAGGGGGGCGAAGGTTCACGCGTTCCTCCTCTGGTACGCTGCACGGCGATGGGCACACGACCGCCGCCGATGATCCTCACCCCCGGCGCCTCGTCGGGAGGCGCGTACGCTCCCGGCAAGGGTCAGTCCCTCCCCGCGGTGGACGACCGCCTCGTGGCGCCCGAGGCGCACGCGCAGGTGATCGACGGTCGGCTGATCCGCACGATGGGGTCGAACCCGCCCCACGCGACGCGGCACTTCGAGGCCGCGCACGTCTTCGCGGGCGTGCTCGCCGAGGGCTACGTGGGCGCGGTCGACATGCTCACGCGCGCCGACGAGAACACCGACGCGGCGCCGGACATCAGCGTGTTCCCGTCGGGGATCGACCCCTCGACGGGCGGCCGTCGCATCGAAGAGGTCGCCGTCGAGGTGCTCGACACCGAGCGTCTGGGTCACGCGACCGAGAAGGTGAAGAAGCTCGCGGCGCGAGGTGTACGTCGGCTGTTCTGCGTGAAGGTGTCGACGCGGCGGGTGTACGAGTGGTCGCACGACCACGGCGACTGGGAGCAGCTCGAGGTCGACGCCTCGATCGAGGACCGTTGCTTCCGCGTGGCGATCCCGGTGGGCGCGCTGGTCGATCGGGTGCTCGCAGACGACACCGTGGCGAGGGCGCTGCTCGCGTCGCGCAACCGAGTGATCGAGGGCGCGATCCGCGAGGGCCGCGCCGAGGGCGAGGCGCGGGCGATGGGCGAGAGCCTGCTCCGGGTACTCGCGCGGCGCGGCGTGACCATCGACGACGCGACGCGCGCGCGGGTGCGGGCCTGCCGCGACGTGCCGACGCTGGAGTCGTGGATCGACCGCGCCGCCACCGCGACACAGGCCGCAGAGGTCTTCGACATCACCGAGTGAGCGGAGGGCCGTCGCTCCCCCCGCGCCCGCTCAGTAGTTGCCCACCGTGGCGCCGAAGCTCCTGCACCCGCGCGTCGGGTCGGGGATCGACACCATCGCGCCCGCCGTGGGCGCCGCGGTGCCGCCGGCCCAGAAGCCCACCTCGGAGAAGCACGACTTGCCCCACTCGGGCCCGCCCGCGAAGAGGTCGTCGAAGCCGTCGCCGTTGTAGTCGCCAACGTATCCCAGGCCCTGCCCGAGCCGGCTCGACCCGCGCAGCGTCAGCGTGATCGGCGCGGTGAGCCCCGTCGACGAGCCGCGGTAGATCCAGAGCGTCGTCCCCGTCTCGGCCACGATGACGTCGTCGAAGCCGTCGCGGTTCATGTCGCCCACCGCGCCGAGCACCACGCCGAAGCCCTCGGGGCTCACCGTGATCGGCGTGTCGGAGCTCGTCGCGAGGCCCGACGCTCCGCCGCGGTACACGCGGATCTGGTACGGCACAGACTCCCGCGCCACCAGCGCCACGAGGTCGTTGTAGCCGTCGCCGTTCACGTCGGCGGCCACCACCCGCGCGCCGTCGACGAAGCGCTCGCCCTCGGGGGGGATGTTGATCGTGCGCACCGGCGTGAAGGGCCCCGCCCCCGCGAGCGACGAGCCCCGGTAGACGTAGAACTGCGAGCCGCTGGTGCCGCCTCCGCCGACCACCACCACCTCGGGCGAGGGGTCGTTGTCGGTCTGCCCCAGGCTCACCACGTCGAGGCCGAAGCGCACCGCCTCGGTGGGCGCGGTGATCGTCGTGGGGGAGGTCGAGAGGCCCGTGGCGCCGCCGCGCGCGAGGAACACCGTGCCCTCGCAGACCTCGAAGTTGCACGCGCTCACCAGGAGGTCGTTGAAGCCGTCGCCGTCGAGGTCCGCCGCGGGGCGCGTCACCGAGCCGAAGACCCGGGTGCTCGTCGGCGAGAGGGTGGTGCCCGCCGTCGCGAAGCCCGAGCCGACGCTCGGGTGAACGATCACCCGGTTGTCGAAGTACGAGCCCGCGACGAGGTCTCCGAGCCCGTCGCCGTTGAAATCCCCCACGCCGGTGATCTCCCCGAAGGAAGACTCCACCGGGCCCTCGAGGGTCTGCGTCGGCGCCGTCGTCGACGTGGGCGACGCGCCGCCCTGGAAGTACATCACGCTCCACCCGCCCGACGCGCCCACCACCAGGTCGGCCACGCCGTCGCCGTTCACGTCGGGCAGGAGCCTCGCCACGCCCACCACGCTCGCCGCGCGGTTGGGCAGCGTGAAGGCCCACGTGCGCGTCGACGCGGCGGTCCCCTCGGCGGTTCCGACACGCCCGAAGGCGCGCCAGAAGTAGCGCCCCGCCGCGAGGGTGGCCGTGGGCGTCGCGCTCGCGCCCGTGGCGGTGAAGCGACCCACCGACATCGTGCACGCGCGGTCGCGGCAGACCTCGACCACCACCCCGTCGGTGCCCGTCGCGAGGGTCACGTCGAAGCGCACCGCCGCCGACTGCATCACCGAGCCCGACGGCGGGAAGCGCAGCGTCGGCGCCGCGATGGCCACGCAGGCGCCGCTCACCAGCGCGAAGCCCGCGTTGCAGCGCGGCGCGCAGGCCCCCGCCACGCAGCTCGTCGTGCCGTTGGTCGGCGCCGCGCAGGGCCGGTTGCACCCGCCGCAGTGGGCCACGCTCGTCGTGGTGTCGGTCTCGCAGCCGTTGGCGGCCACGCCGTCGCAGTTGCCGCGGCCTGTGTTGCACGCGCCGAGGCCGCACACGCCCGCCGTGCAGACGGCGGTGCCGCCCGCGACGGCGCACGCGTTGGTGCAGCTCCCGCAGCGGGTGACCGTGGTCTGCAGGTCGAAGCAGGCGTCTCCGCAGAGGGTCTGACCCATTGGGCACAACACGGTGCAGGCGCCCATCACGCACGAGCGACCGGCGGGGCAGGCGTTTCCGCAGGCTCCGCAGTTGGCGTTGTCGCTCTGCCGGTCGACGCAGGAGCCCGAGCAGTTCGTCGTGCCCGCGGCGCAGTTCAAGACGCACGCGCCCATGGTGCAGACCTGTCCGGCGGGGCAGGCGTTTCCGCAGGCTCCGCAGTGCGCGCCGCTGGTCTGCGTGTCGACGCATGACCCCGTGCACTCGGTGAGGCCCGACTCGCAGGTGACGCGGCACGCTCCGCTGGAGCAGACCTGGCCCGAGGCGCAGGCCGCCCCGCAGGCGCCGCAGTGCGAGCTGCTGGATCGGGTGTCGACGCACTGGCCCGCGCACGCGGTCTGCCCGGCGGGGCACACGAGGGCGCAGCCGCCCGCGACGCAGGAGAGGCCCGTCACGCAGGAGGTCCCGCAGGCGCCGCAGTGCGAGGCGTTGGTCTGGGTGTCGACGCAGGCTCCGTCGCAGAGGGTCTGCCCCGCGGTGCAGGACGACGCGCACGCGGAGGAGCGGCAGAGCTGCCCGGCGGCGCAGGCCATGCCGCAGCCGCCGCAGTGGGCGGCGCTGGCGGTGGTGTCGACCTCGCAGCCGTCGCGCGGGTCGCTGTTGCAGTCGGCGCGGCCGGCGGCGCACACGAGGCGGCAGGCGTTGGAGACGCAGGTGAAGGCTGGGTTCACCACCCGGCAGTCGTAGTCGGTCTGGCACTCGGCGACGCAGCGCGAGGTGCGGCACACGAGGCCCGCGGGGCAGTCGCTGGTGCGCGTGCACTCGGCCATGGCCTGCTGCACCTGGCAGACGCGCTGTCCGGCGAACTGGCCCTCTACGCAGGACTGCCCGGCGGGGCACTCGCGGTCCGAGGTGCACGAGGCGCGGCAGTAGTTGCTGCGGCAGACCTGACCGTCGGAGCAGTCGGAGTCGTAGAGGCACTGCCCCTCAGGGATGTTGCTCCCGAGGCAACCGGTGAGGGCGAGGCCCGCGGCGAGCGCGAGGCCGAACAGAGAGGTGAAGCGAGGCATCGCGAGGAGCGATGGTACCAGCGACGGAGCCGCCGACGTCTCGGGCGATCGGAAAGGGTCAGCGCGGGGGCAGGTACCAGATGGGGGAGGTCCACGCGCGCTCCTGCACGGTGTCGGGGAGCGAACGGTCGCAGCAGGCGGAGAGCGGGGAGCTCGCGGGCGTCGCGGCGCAGTCGACGCGGAGGGCGTTGCAGAGCTGCCGGCTCCAGCGGCAGGTGGGGTCTTCGAGCACGCGCGCGTACCAGAACGCGGGGTGGGCCGGGTCGAAGTCGGGGTCGGTCCAGGTGCCGCAGAGGGAGGCCGCGCCGGGGGTGCCGGTGGGTGAGCAGGTCGCGACGTCGACGCCCGCGGAGCCGGTGCCGCCCGCGAGGCGGTAGACCCGCTCGTGGGTGCCCGTGGGGGTGGCCCAGCCCTTGATGATCTCGATGCGTTCGAGGGGTGAGCCCATGGCGTCGCGCAGCGCGCTCACGACGAAGGTGGGCGCTCCCCCCGACGCGGGCCTCGCGGGCAGGTCCGACCCCATCGGGACGCCCATCGCGTAGCCCTGCGCGGCGAGGTCGCGCGCGTCGCAGAGGGCGCTCGGGAGCGACCATCCCCCGAAGAAGCGCACGACGGGTCGGGTGCCGCTGGTGGCGTAGGACTCGCGACGTCGCATGGCTGCGAAGAGCGACTCGCGGGAGTTCTCCTCGGCCCAGAGCACGGCGAGGCCGCCGGGGCTGTTGAGCCGGATGGTGATGGGACGACCTCCCGGCGCGGTGAGACGGCCCTCGGGGGTGTCGTCGCCGCGGGAGGCGTGGCCGGGGAAGTCTCTCTCGTCGACGAGCCCCGGCGCGGCGTTGTGGGTGTCGGTGCTCGCGATGAAGCCCAGGTGAAAGGGGTCGGCGCCGGTGCGGAGGTACTCCGCGAGGCCGTTGCGCAGCGCGGGGCGCACGAAGTCTCGCGGCTCGACGCAGGCTCCCGCGAGGCCGAAGCCGCCCGCGACGGAGCACAGGGGCGTGCAGCCCGGGGGGTCGTTCGGGGCCGTACAAGGCACGTCGGTGAGCTGCTCGAAGCGGCAGGCTTCGTCTTCGCTCGCGAGGAGGCTGGCGGCGCCGGGGATGCACTCGGAGCTTCCCTTGTGCTGGTAGACCTCGACGAGGGGTTCGAGGGCGGCGCGTCGTCGCGCGAAGTCGGCGTCGTAGGGGCGACCGTCTTCGGTGACGGGGTTGAACATCAGCCCCGCGGACTGGTTGGAGTTGTGCGGGATCGCGAGGACGTCGCAGGGCGTTCCCGTGGAGAGGCAGTCGCGCTCGAGGGCGGCCCAGAGCCGGTCGGGGGTGGGGGCCTCGATGTAGCTGGTGGGCACGCGCGGCACGCTGCGGTTTCGGAAGACGACGTTGCGGTGGAGGTTGTTGGCGCCGGGGGAGCCGGTCCACTCGTAGGCGACGAAGGTGGTGAAGCGGCAGTCGGCGGAGCGGTCGTAGGCGTCCTCGGCGGCGCGCTGCACCTCGTTCCAGACGGCGCCGAGGGCGGCGGTGCAGGAGCCCGTGTCGTCGTCGCGGCAGATGGAGGGCCGGGTGGGCATCCGCGACGAGAGCGGCACGGCGTAGTCGGTGGCGGCGACGAAGGTGGTCTCGCGTTGCTCGCGGCAGGTGCGCGAGTCGTACACGGGGGAGCCGGGTGTGGTGCAGAGCTCGGTCTCGGCGAGGAACTCCGAGTGGTCGGTGACCGCGGCGAAGTCGAGGGGGCGGGTGAGGCGCGCGCTGCGGGTGGGTCGGCCCTGGGCGTCGTAGGGGGAGAGCCCGAGGGCCTCGCCGCGGGCGAAGCGGTAGGCGTCGGCGGGCCGCGCGCGGGTGCCCCAGGTGGCGGCGTCGAAGGAGAGCGCGGTGTGCACGTGGAGGTCGCCGAAGAAGGGCTGCCGCAGCGGGTCGCGGCGGGTACACGCGGGGTGCTCGTCGGGGAGCACGATCACGGGGGAGACGTCGGCGGAGGCGTCGGGAGCGTCAGTCGCGGCGTCTCGGGGAGTCGAGGGGGCGTCACCGTCGCAGGCGACGAGAAGGAGCGGGACGAGCGAGAGGGCGCGACAGCGCAGCACGGCGGGAAGATACCCGAGGGGCGGGCGGTGGCCGCCATCTCCGAGGGGCGGTTGCCTCCATCCCCCGCCCATCCACCCGGGACCGCGGGAGGGGGGGGGGAGGTGGCCCGGGAGT
>JAEYZO010000154.1 GCA_023428035.1 Pseudomonadota bacterium
CACCGGCGGCACCCCCGGCCACGCGAGCCACGCGACCGCGCCCGGGACCACCGCCGCGCCGATCACCACGAGGTCGAGGGTGTACCCGCCGGTGCGCTGTACGCCGACGCCGATGAGGGGGTTGGCGATCACGAAGGCCAGCGACTGCGCCGCGGCGCAGAGCCCTCCCGCGGCGGACACACGCGAGGGGTGAACCCGCGCGAGCATGTCGCTGGTGAGCGTGGCGTAGACGCCCCCGCCGCCGAACATGGCGACGCCCGCGAGGAGCATCGAGCCCAGGGGGGTCGCGGCGAAGGGCATCGCCGCGGCGACGGTAGCGAGCGCGCAGGCGACCGTCATGAGCCGGGGGTGCGTCCCCCCTCGGGGGTTCGAGGGGGCGCGGGCGAGGCGAGCGGCGAGGTCTCCGAAGGTCACCGCGCCGAGGTCGAAGAAGAGCGGCGGGATCCACAGGATCGAGGCCACCGAGGCCTGGGTCATCGCGTGGGCGCGCACCAGGAACTTCGCGGGCCAGATGAGGTTGAAGCCCACGACCGGGGAGGAGCACACGATCAGCACCAGCGCGCGCTGGAGCGCCGGATCCTTCCACACGGGGCCGATGGAGGGAGGGGACAGGGTCGCCGTTCGATGCGGGCCCTCTCCGGCGGTGACCGTGTCCGATGCCGGGTCGGCGGGGTGCGAGGCGTCGAGGACGGAGCGCGCGGGCTCCCTCCACGCGACGAGGAGCCACACGGGCAGCCACGCGAGGCCCGCGACGGCGGTGCCGTGCATCGCGACGCGCCACCCGAAGCGCTGCTGGAGCGCGACCGCGAGGGCGGGCGCGATCATCGAGCCGATGGAGCTCCCGGTGAAGAGCACGCCCAGCCCGCGCGGTCGGTCGGCGGGCGAGAGCGCGCGGTGCACGGCCTGCGACGCGCCAGGGAACGACGGTGACTCCGTGAGGCCGAGGGCGACGCGTAGACCGATGAGCACGCCGAAGCCCGGGACGAGGGCGTGGAGGGCGGAGACGAGCGTCCACGCGAGCACGGCCCAGAGGAGCCCGCGGCGGGCGCCGACGCGGTCGATCCATCGTCCGGCGAGGGGCGCGCCCACGAGGTAGGCGAGGGAGAAGGCCGCGGCGACGAGGCCGTAGCCCGACTCGGAGATGCCCAGCGCGCGGGTGACCGTCGGCGCCAGCACCGCGAGGGTCTGCCGGTCGACGTAGGAGATGGTCATGGTGAGCGTGGCCGCGACGGTCAGCGCCCACCCCTGCGACCGGCTCAGCGCGCGCGGACCGGCGACGGTGATGGCACCCACGGCGCGGAGGATATCCCCGCGCGGCGCGCTCACTCCACGCGGAGTCGGTCGGGGAGGTGAAAGGTCGCGGGGGCGCCCTTGAGGGAGGACTCGACGACGAACTGCCAGTAGCGGCGGCCGGCCTCGGCGGTCGCGAAGGGGACGCCCGGCAGGGCCGTCCACCCCTTGTCGACGGCGGTGTTGATGCGGCGGAACGCGGGGAGCGCGAGGTCCATCGGGGTCTTCGGGAAGCCCAGCCAGTCGGCGTACCGCTCGCCGATGAGGTAGCGCGAGAGCGCGTAGCCCAGGCGCATCGAGCGCCGCGCTCTACGGCGGGCGGGCTCGCCCTTGGCCGCCCGCTCCTCGCTCCGGATGAGCGCGTGGGCGAGGGCGCGGGAGTCGTCGTCGGGGGGCGCCTGCGTCGACGAGAGCAGGTCCCACAGCGCTCGGGCCTCGCGCTCGGAGGTGCATCGGAGCTCCTCGTCGACGCCGAGCAGGAAGCCCGCGTAGCGCCAGAGGTGCAGGAGGTCCTCTCGCTCCTCGGGCGTGGTGGCGAAGCCGAGCTTGTCGAGGCCGTCGAGGACCACGAAGGAGAAGAGGAGCAGGGTGCCGCTCATGTCGGCCTGGTTGATGGGGAGGCCCCAGGCGTGGAGGTTCCACCGCGGCGAGCGCTGGAGCATCGCGCGCACGGCGGCGTGGACGAGCCTCACGCGGACGCAGTACCTGAAGCCGTCGGCGCGAGGGCGCATCCCGCCCGGGAGCGAGACGGCCTGCACGAAGCGCGAGGTCTCGGCGAGGCGCCGCGGGGTCTCGTCCTCCAGGCGACCCGAGAAGGCCAGGGGCTTGTTGCCCGCGGGGGAGCAGTAGCCCGCGACGAGGGAGAGCGCCCCGAGCACGAGCCCGCCGAGGAGGCCCGAGCGGAGGAAGGCTCTGCCCCCGCGATCGACGCGCTCGAAGTCGACCCAGAGGGGCGTGTCTTCGACGGCGAGGCTGAGGGCGCGCAGGGCCTCGGGGGCCTCGGGCACGGCGTCTGCCCCGCGGGACAGCACGGCGTCGATGAGGGCCTCGCGGCGCGCGCGGGGCAGGGGAGAGAGAGAGGCGATGACCTCGTCGGCGAGGGGGTCGCCCTCCCAGAAGAAGGCGCCGAAGCGGTCGACGCGGTGGCCGAAGCGCTGCCGCGCGGCGTCGAGGTGGACGTAGCGGCTCGGGAAGGGGCGCGGCGCAGTGGCGGGTTCTTCGCGGGTTCGCATGGCGTGTCGAGGTCGATAGGATGACACCCGATGGCGTCAACGGCGGTGCGCGACGTGGTGGTGGTGGGGGC
>JAEYZO010000156.1 GCA_023428035.1 Pseudomonadota bacterium
TGGTCCCAGACCGTTCCCTCCGCCGCGCCCCGCGACCGCAGCCACGCGTGCTGCGCCGCGAGCGCGATCGCCACCGCGCCGGCCTGGCCCTCCTTGTGCGCGTGCGTCACCTCCGCCGAGAGCGTCGCCTCGCGCGCCACCACCGCCGGGTCGTCGCTCGCGAAGTACGCCCCGAGCGGCGCCACGCGCATCGCCGCGCCGTTGCCCATCGACCCGGTGCCACCGTAGGGAGCGCCCGCCACCTCGCGCCAGTCGCCGCCGTCGGAGATGCCCTCGAGGATCTCCATCGCCGTGCCCGCGTAGCCCCGCGTCGGGTCGCAGCGCCAGCGCCGCGCGAACTCCGCCGCGAGGGCGTCTTGATCGACCCTCCCGTGACGGTCGAGCACCGCGTAGAGCGCGAGCGCCATCTCGGTGTCGTCGGTGTAGCCCCACGGCGCCCGCGGGAGCGCCCGCAGCTCGATCAGCCTCACCGCCGCCGCGGGCTCGACGAAGAAGCGCTGGCCGAAGGCGTCGCCTACGGACAAGCCCTCCAGCGAGCGCCGCGCGCGGGCCATCCGGGCAGCGTGATCCGCGGGCAGCCGTGACACCCGGCGACAGTACCCTGTACCCTCCGGGGCGTCTCTCCTCGACGCCGGCCCGCGGCCGGAGACGTTCACCCTCTCGTGAGACCCTTGCTTCACGCCGCGCTCTCGGTAGCGCTCTCGGTGGCCTCGCTCGGGTGCGGGGCCAAGACCGGCCTGCGCGTGCCCGACGTCGAGACCTTCGACGACGCCGCGATCGACGCGCCCGACGTCGCTGATGTCCCAGACGTGCCCGACGTCGTCGACCGGCCCGTGGTGCGCGGGTGCGTGCCCGGGCGCTTCTCGCTCCAGGGTCGCGCGGCGGACCTCGTGCTCGTCGTCGACCGCTCGGGCTCGATGAACCAGAACCTCGGCGCCTCTCGCGGCACCTCGCGCTGGCGCCTCCTGCGCGACGCCCTCGCGGCCACCCTGCCCGTCTATCAAGACACCATCAACGTCGGCGCGCTCTTCTACCCCGAAGACGGAGCGGCCTCGCGCACCTCGGCCTGCACCTTCCCGAACCTGCCCGAGGTCGACCTGCGCCCCGCCCGCGGCAACGCACCGCGGGTCCTGCAGGTCTTCGACGACACCCGCCCCGGCGGCGCGACCCCCACCGCGGCGGCGCTCCTGCGCGCGTACACCTGGATCGTGCGAAACCCCGACCCCTTCCGCGCGCGCTACATCGTGCTCGCCACCGACGGCGGGCCCAACTGCAACAGCGGCCTCGACGCTCGCACCTGCGTGTGCGTCGGCGGCGGCCGCGGGTGCCGCGGAGACGCCACGCAGTGCCTCGACGACGCCCGCGCCGTCGACACCGTGCGACAGATCGCGAACAACGCCGTGTCGCAGGTGCCCACCTACGTGCTGGGGATCTCCGGCGACAACGACCCGGCCTACGAGGCCACGCTCACCTCGATGGCCATCGCGGGCGGCCGCCCCAACCGAAGCGCCTCGGGCGCGCCCACTTACTACGACGCCCGGCAGCCCGAGGACCTCTCCCGCGCCTTCTCGGCCATCCAGAACGCCATCGCGCGCTGCACCTTCATCGCCCCCTCGCGGCCCTCCGACGCCGACGCCGTGACCCTCACCGTGAACGGCGTCTCCGTCGCCCGCGACACCACCCGCGTCGCCGGCTGGGACTGGACCGACCGCGCCGCCGGCGAGATCACCCTCTTCGGCTCGGCCTGCCCCGCCGACGCCTCTCCCTCCACCGTCGTCACCGCCACCGTGGAGTGCCGTGACCGCTAGCGACGTCATCGCTGTACTGATCGCGCTCTTCCTCTCGGGCTGCACCGCGGGGGTGTGCGCGCCGGGCGAGCAGCGCGAGTGCTCCCGCGACCTCGACGGGGGCGTCACCCAGCGCGGCTACCAGGCCTGCACCTCCCGGCGGGAGTGGTCGACCTGCGTGCCCGTGGGCGAGTGCACCGGCGCGATGGCGACCTCACCGCTCTACGGCCGCTGCGACGACGCGACGCAGTGCGGCCCCGACGGCTGCGGCACCTGCGGCCACTACGCCGGCGTGCAGAACACCGAGGGGTGGCAGGTGTGCTTCCCGTATTGCCAGAGCGACGCCGACTGCGCGCCGAACTCACCCTCCTCGGGGGTGACCCCGCGGTGCATCCTCGGGCAGTGCGCGCTCTTGTGTCGCACGACCTCGACCTGCCCCCGCGACTCGCAGTGCCTCCGGTGGGCGAACGCTGGAGTGGGCGCGGCCTGGCCGGGCTTCGACGGCCTCTGCGAGTGAGCGGGGCGACCCCAATAGCGAAGGGCCGGGGGTTTGGCCAAACCCCGGCCCCTCTGAGCCGCCATTGTGGTGATCCCCACGTTTGAAACCGACGGGGTCATTCGTATCGGCGCCATGCCCTGCCGTTGGACGACCTCCCATCAAGAGCTGGGAGGGCCGGATTCGAACCGGCATCTGGCGCGCTCGCCCCGCGGTGGTCGATGAGACCGCCGACGACGATGCTGAATCTCGAGCGATAGCCTGAGTCTCTCCCCGGTGACCGCTGCCTCTGCCGCTGGGCTACCGGGCCACGATTGGCCCGGGCGGGAGTCGAACCACGCGCTGTCACGGTCGGTGGTGGGGGTCGTTCTGAGCTTGAGCCTCCGGTTCAGCTTGTGCTCACGGTCGACCCTGCACCCCGCCCCCCGCGCGTGTCAACGCAGCAGGAAGCCGAAGAGCGCCTCGCCCACCTTGCGCTGCGACACCTCGCGCCCGTTGGCCTCTTCGCGCGCGAACTTCACCGCGCGCTGGAGCTTCTCGACGCGCTCGAGCAGCTCGCTCACCCGCCGCGCGGGCATCGCGCCGGAGAACTTCACCGTGCGCCAGTAGCCCACGGCGATGTCTTCGTAATAGACCTCGACCTGCGCGGGGTGCTTCTCGGTCGCCTCGGCCTTCACGTGGTTGCGCGGGACCTTCTTGGTGCGAACGGTCTCGACGGCCTCGGTGGCCCAGCAGTCTTGCGACGCGTCCGAGACCCAGCTCTCGCTCGGGTCGAGGGTCGGGAGCTTCTTGATGAAGGTGTGCAGGTCGACGAGCTGCTTCTCGAGGAAGAGCAGGTAGGTCACCGGCACCCGCTCCAGGAGCTTCTCGCCGTCGACCACCACGTCGGCGAAGGCCTCGGTGTTGGCGAAGTCCTTGGTGGCGACCACGTCGAGGAGCTGCGTGAGGGCCTCGGCGGTCTGCTTCACCACCTCGTCGGCGCGGAGCTGCACCCGCGTCGACTCCGCGGGCAGGCGCTCGCCCTCCTCGTCCTTCGGGCGGTAGGTGCGCGAGATGCCCGACAGGAGCGCGGGCTTCTGCAGCTGCTGGTACGCCTCGGTGAGCACCCCCTGGGCCTTGCCCTTCACGGACTTCTCGACGGCGATGATCTGGTTGAGCTTCGGCATGACCTCGTCCCCTTCGCGGTGAGGGCGCGCGAACCCGCCGGGCCGCCCGCGTCTCAGCCTCGCGTGTCGCGCAGCCCGCGCCCCGCCGTCAACCCCCGCGGGCGGCTCAGTCGATGTCGACCACGCCGAGGCGCTGCCCCACCTTGCGCGCGCCCTTGCGGAGCAGGCCGTCGTGCACGTCGAGGGAGCCCGAGAGGGCGTCGTAGAGGGCGTCGAAGGTGATCTCCCCCGAGGGGTCGAAGATCGAGATGAGGAAGGGGTCGCCGTCCGCGGGCTCGACGACCTCCTGACACTTGAGCTTGCTCGCCGGGTCGTCGCACACGGCGTCGAGCACCCCCGCCAGGGTCTCGATGGGCTCGAACTCGACCCCCGCGAGGCGCCCCGCGTGCTCGGCCAGGAGCGCGCAGCGCAGCGCGCGGATCTGCCCGCGCAGCGTGTCTCCCGCTTCGCCCTCGGCGGCCTGCCACGAGGCGTTGAGCTCGGTGTCGACCTCCATGCTGCGGTTGGTGAGGTTCGCTGACCCCACGCTCAGGAACTCGTCGTCGACGATCAGCACCTTGGCGTGGATGAAGGTCGCCACCGGCGCGTCGGGCGCGCTCCGGTCGACGCTCATCAGCACCCGCAGCTCGTGCCCCTCGCGCTCGGCGATCCTCTTCAGCGCGAAGCGCACCGCGCGCTGCCGGTCCCCGAGGACGAAGTCCTCCTTCGGGGAGTCTCCCCCGTCGGGCATCACCAGCACCACGGTGAGCTTCGGCCTCGAGCGGTCGCGCATGCGCGACGCCAGCGCGCGGAGCATCGCCCGCGAGGTGAAGTACTGGTTCTCGACGTAGATCAAGCGCTCGGCCCCCGCGATGGCCACCTCGAAGAGGGCCTTCACCTCGCAGATCCCCTCGCGGTCTTCGCAGAGCTCGCTGCGGCTGAGCGCCACCGACGAGACCGACAGCCCGTGCCCGCGGTCTTCGCAGAGCGCCCCGAGGCTCGCCCACGCGGGGCGCTCGGCGACCGAGGGCGGCGGGTCGATGGGCGCACCCGTGGCCCTCTCCCACTGCCGCGCGAACATCGCTTCGAGCACGCGCGCGGCCTCCCCCGTCATCGCCGCCTGAACGTCGTGGAAGGGCTTCGCGGGCTCGCCGTCGGCGCCGCGGCGGTCGGGGTCGTGGGGGGCGTGAGCGGGGGTGTCCCAGCGCTTGTCGCAGAGGTCGAGGCCGCCCACGAAGGCCACCGCCCCGTCGACCACCACGTACTTCTGGTGGTGCGCCCCGCCCGCGACGGGGTGATTCAAGAACGCGAACTCCACCCTCGGGTGCGAGCGAGCCTCGAAGCGCCAGCGCTGCATCCACTCCCTCTCCAGCGCGTAGACCGTGGAGTAGTCCCACGCCATCACCCGCACCCTCAGCGACGGCGACCGCTCGCAGAGGAAATTCAAGAACGGCACGAGCTCCACCGGGTGCGCCGCCCGCCGCGCGTCGTCGCCGCGCAGCAGCGCCGCCCGCGTGTCGAACTGCCACCCCGACATCAAGATCGAGCGCTCGGCCCTGAGCGCCGCGCGGCAGAACGCGGCGTAGTAGTCCCTCGCGTCGACCAGCACCCGCGCCTCGTCGCACCCGACCGCGCGCCAGCAGGTCTCTCCCTCGACGATCAAGTTCTTTCGCATCCCTCGCTCCTCACGCCGCGTCGACCGCGAGGTCGACCACGAGCGGCAGGTGGTCTGAGGTCACCGACGTGAGCGCGTCGCGCGGCGCCTCGACCCTCTCGACCCTCACCCCCGGCCCCACCCACACGTAGTCGAGCCGCAGCACCGGCCGGTTCGCCGGCCACGTCGCCAGCGCCCGCGGCCGCACCGCCCGCTGCGCGTCGGTCAAGCGCCTCGCCAGCCAGCGGTACACCGGCGACCACCCGCCCGCGTTGAGGTCACCGCAGAGCACCACCCTCTCGGGGCGCCCCGTCACCGGCGCGTAGCCGCCGTCCTCCACCGCTCGCTCGACCTCGTGAAAGAGCGCCCTCGCCTGCGCGAGCCGCTCGACGAAGTGAACGCTCAGGTGCGTGTTCACCAGCTCGACCTCGACGTCCCCGAGCGACACCGTCACCCGCTGCGCCGCGCGCGGCTCGCCGAAGCGCACCGGGAGAGACCCCTCGGCCCGCAGCGCGAAGGGCCGCGCCGCCAGCACCGCGTTGCCGTACCACCCCTCGCCCAGGGGCCTCGCCGCGGTGAAGTGCGCCCGCATCCCCGCGAGCTCCGCGACGCGCGCGGGCTGGTCGACCCCGCCCGAGCGCGCGACCCCCACGTCGAGCTCCTGCAGCGCTACCAGGTCGGGCTCGCACCGACGGATCACCTCGGCCACCCGCTCGGGCCTGCGCGCGCCGTCGAGCCCGAGGCAGGCCCTCACGTTGTAGGTCATCACGC
Organism: Pseudomonadota bacterium; assembly: GCA_023428035.1. Lineage (GTDB taxonomy): Bacteria > Myxococcota_A > Polyangia > Polyangiales > JAEYZO01. The sequence goes on from JAEYZO010000156.1 coordinate 5,854, forward strand.
GCAGCGGGTGGGGCATCGCTCAGGCTTCGATGCGTGAGAGCGCCGCCGCCACCCGCGCGGGGCTGCCCGCGGTCAGAGCATCACGAGGTCGTCGGCGTCCTCCGCGGCCTGGCCTACCACGGTGCGCAAGACCTCATCACGGCTCACCGCGAGCTCGTAGAGCGACGCGAGGAGCGCCGGGTGCTCCCGCGCCACGGCCATGAACTGCTGCGGCGTCAGCACCAGCGCCGTCGTGGGCTCCACCGCCACCACCGTCGCGGTGGTGGGTCGGCGCAGCACCATCGAGATCTCGCCCACGCACCCGCCCGCGCCCACCTGCGCGAGCACCAGGGGCTCGGCGCCGTCCTGCTCGTGGCGGGCCTCGACGCGGCCGCTCGCGATGAGGTGCAGGCCCACCCCCTCGGCGCCCTGCGTGAACAGGGTCTCGCCCGGCGCGAAGCTCCGCGCCTCGAAGCCGTCGGCGAGGCTCGGCCGGTGCGACGCCGGCAGCGCCCCCAGCAACGGAGACGTACGGATGAGGTTCTGGATCAACCTCCGACGCCCGAAGGACAAGAGCGCCGGGCCGAGCTCGGGCGCCTCTCGCTGCGCGGCCTCGAGCGCCGCGGGAGAGGCCTCGAGCAGCAGCGACGCCCGCGTCGTGATCGCGTTGGCCGCGCGGGGCTCCGCCGTGAGCAGCGCCATCTCGCCGAAGACCGCGTCGGCACCGAGCACCGCGAGCTCCTCGAGGCCCTCGGGCAGGGGCTCGGGCCCGGAGTCCCTCCCCAGCTCCACGGGCGGAGGCACCGAGCGCTGAGGGTTCTCCCGCGCGACCCGCACCTCGCCGCGCGCCACCACGAAGACACCGCCGCCGTGCTCCCCCTGGCGGATCACGTAGGCCGCCGAGGGGCAGAGCTTCACCTCGAGCGAC
>JAEYZO010000172.1 GCA_023428035.1 Pseudomonadota bacterium
GGGGGCGCGGGCGCCGGGGCCGGCGCGGGCGCGGGCCTCGCGACCTCGATCGGCGGCGCCACCACCTGCGGCTGCACCACGACCTTCAGCACCCCGGCCACCTGGAGGGCGATCTTCAACTGCCGCACCTCCTCCTGCGTCGCCGCGAGGGACTCCTTCGTCGCGCGCAGCTCCTCCTCGAGCGCTCGGGTCTTCGCGCGCGTCGCGGCGTCGAGGGTGGGCGCCGGCTCCTCGTCGCGGGGGCGCTCGATCTCCGCGCGGAGGGCGGCCACGAGCGCGTCGAGGTCGGCGTCGTGGCGCGCCGGCGCGTCGAGCTCGCTCGCGGTGAAGCCCGGCGCGTCTCCGCCGTGCGAGGTGAGCCGCGCGCGCCAGCGGTGAAAGCCGCCGACGTCGGGGAGGAAGAACTCCCCGGGCGGCAGCGCGCGAAAGGTCTCGAAGGGGTGCCCGTCGACCACGGCCTTCACCGCGTCGTAGTCGCGCTCGGTCTCGAAGCCGCCGATCGCGGGGAAGTTCAATTGCGACATGAACTCCTTCGAGACGGCCTGGGTGCGCTGGCTCGCCGCCACGAGGATCACGCCGCGCTTGCGGCCCTGCTTGGCGAGGCGCTGCATCACCTCGGCGGTCGAGGCGGAGCCCGACTGCGGCGCGAAGAGGTGCACCTCCTCGACGACGAGGGCGGCGAGCGCGCGGCGGCCGGACTGCCGCGCCCAGAGGGCCTCGAGCCAGGGGAGCGCGCCCTCCTGCTGCGCGCGCGCGGTGACCCGCTCGGAGAGGTCGACGACCAGCGAGACCCCGTGGGAGAAGCATCGGTCGAGCACGGCGCGGGCGCCGTCGGCGTCGCGGGGGAGCGGCAGGTCACCCCGGTCACCGCCCAACACGAGCACCCGGTAGCGCTCGCGCAGCGTGTGGAGCTCGCCCTCGGGGTCGATCGCCGCCAGGGGCACGCCCGCGCCGAGGAGCTCCTCGCAGAAGACCCCCACGCCGAAGCTCTTGCCTCGCCCCGACGAGGCCCACACCCCGACGCGGAGGCCCGTTCGCGCGTAGGCGTCGAGGTCGATGGTGAGGTCGTCGCAGAGCCGCAGCGTCGGCGCCGCGGTGCTCACGGTGGGGGGGGCACTGTCGGTCATGGTCTCAACCTCGCAGCGCGCGGTCCGCCATGGCCGCCAGCGCGTCGCGGCGCGTGAGCGCGTCTCGTGCCAGGGCCCACTGTCCCCTCGCGCGCAGGAGGTTGTGCTCGCCGCGAGAGCTGAAGCGGGAAGGGTCCCACCCGAAGTAGCGCTCCTCGAGTGCGTCGCAGGCGAAGCGGGCGGCGAGCTCCAGCGCGATGGTCGCGAGGCCGTCGACGACGGTGGCTCGCTCCGCGTCGGTGAGGTTCGGGTTCGCCGGGGCGTAGCCCTCGAGCGCGGCGCGGAGCACGGCGTCGTCGACGGCGGTGTCGGTGATGTCTTCGCCCGCGGGGTTGCACCAGGAGCGCAGGGCGTCGCCGAGCTCGTGCGCGAGGGGCATGAGGGCGAGGGTGTCGAGGTCGACGAGGCAGAGCCCGCGGCCGCGCTCGTCGAAGAGGAGGTTCGAGAACTTCAGGTCGCCGTGCGCGTGACGTCGCGGCAGGGACGACAGGTCGGGCAGCGAGCGCGACGCGTCGAGGAGCGGAGCGGCCACCGCCGCTACGTCGGCGTAGAGGGCGTGGCCGCGGTGAGCGTCGAGGGCGCCGCGCAATCGCTGGAGGTGCCGCGCGGTGTCGTGCACGCCGACGCGAACCGAGCGGTACTCGTGGTCGAGGTCCGCGAGGTCGGCGTGGAAGCGCCCCACGAGGGCGCCGGCCTCCCTCGCCATGGCGACCGAGGGCACGCGGTCGAAGCTCTGGCCGCCGGGGACGAAGGTCTGCGCGCGCCACACCTCTCCGTCGCGCTCGACCCAGAGCGCGCCGGAGAGGGTGGGAATGAGCCTCGGGGTGAGGGCTCCCTTCACGGCGAGGTGGCGGGTGACGGCGTCGATGTCTTCGTGGACGCGCGGGGAGAAGACGGGGTGGAGGCGCTGGAGCACCAGGCGCCCGGCGGGGGCGTCGACGACAAAGGTGTCGTTGATGAGCCCGGTGCCGAAGCGGCGCGGCGCGCTCTCGGGCGTGAGCCCGTAGCGGGCGAGCACCTCCGGGGGGACGGTCTGCGACGCCTCGCGCGCCATCGCGGTCACTGCATCATCAGTTCGCGCGCGGTGAACTCGAAGACCAGCTCGCCGATGTCGCCGGAGGGCACGGTGCCGACGCTGTTGAGGGTCTGGATCCCGCGGCCCATCGCGTTGAAGAGCACGGCCTCGACGGGGTAGTCGCCGGGCTGCAACGAGGTGTAGTTCACCGCGCTGGTGGTGCAGCTCACCGTGCGGTCGGGCTGTCGTCGGGCGCGGAGGCGCACGCCAGCGCCGCCCACCGCCGCGCAGCCGTCCGTGGCGCCGGGCGCGTTGCCGTTGATGGTCCACCGCACACGCAGCCGGCCGGGGGGGACGAAATCGATGTTCACCGTGGTGGTCTGGTCCGAGACCACCGTCGCCTCGACGTTGTACTGGTACACGGGCGAGTTGTCGGCGCGCAGGAGGTCCGCCCCGATGTTGTAGTTCCCCGCGGGGAGGTTCATCGCCTCGTGGCGGCCCGCGGCGCAAGGGAGGGTGGTCTGACCGCCGAAGGAGAGCTGCAGCGCCACGTTGGCGCCGTCGACCCCGGCGCACGCGTCCGCCGGGGGCATCCCGTTGATGGTCCAGGTGACGGTGAGGTTGCCGGGGCCGATGAAGGCCGGGACGTCTCCCGCGTCAGGCGCGTCGACCCCCGCGTCGGTGACGGTGGGCGTCGCCTCGGACGAGCACCCGAGCGAGACGGCGAGGGCGAAGACTGCACAGCCAGCGGTACGGAGCCACGATCCCATGAACGGTCCTCTGCGAAGGGGCGGGGACCGTACATCGTCGGAGGGCGCCGCGAAGTCAACCCGCCGGGGCGGCCGGTCCGAAGTGCAGCTCGATCTCCCGCTGCAGCGCCGGCAGCCCCGAGCGCGCCTCCCGAAATGCCCGCACGACCCTCGCCGCGCGCTCGCCCTCACCCGCAGCCTCGCGCAGCCGCACCGCCCTCGCCAGGGCCACGCAAGCCGCCCGGTAGTGGTGCCTCGCCTTGAGCCCCGCCAAGGCCTCGGCGTTCTTCTCCAGCACCGCCGCCGCGTCGGTCGCGCGCCCCGCGGCCTCCAGCGCGTCGGCGACGGTCATCCTCGCGCCCACGAAGCCCGCGGGGCGTGGCCGCTCTCGCGTCGCCATCT
>JAEYZO010000224.1 GCA_023428035.1 Pseudomonadota bacterium
GGGCTGCGACACGCGCCTGGGCGCGCCGCGCTGGCCCCTCGCCGCGGGGGTGAGGTCTTCAGCCACGAAGGACGTGTACTGCGACACGAGGCGGTGCGAGAGCGCGAGCGCGGTGATGGCCTCGACCCGCTCGGGGGTGGCGCCGTCGCGGTGGGCGGCGCGAGAGAGCGAGGCGACGCGCTCGCGGGCCCACAGCGGCGCGAGGGCGGCGTTGGCGGGTTCCCGCGCGGGCAGGGTCACGTCGAGGCGGCGCTCGTAGGGCCGGCCGTTGACCCGACCTCGCACGGTGACCACGCCCGAGCCCGCGCGGCGGTAGCGCGCGAGGAGGCGCAAGGGTGAGAGCGCCGAGACATCGGGGATGGGTGTGGGGTCGACCTGCTCGACCTCGAGCCCTCCCCAGTCGACGGAGACGTCGGTGAGGTAGGGCCGACCGAGGCGGGCGTAGAGCCGCTCGATCATGGCCGAGGGCTCCTCGTCGGGGCGGAGGTACTCGGCGACGCCGCGCCCCGCGGCGGCGACCTCGTCGAGGAGGTAGCGGTTCACCGCCGCGCCGACGCCGAAGGAGAAGACCCGCGCAGAGCCCAGCTCGCGCTGGGTGAGCGCGACGACCTCGGACTCGTTGCCGATGTAGCCGTCGGTCATGAAGACCACGTGGCGGAGGCGCATCGGGTCGCCCCGCGCGGTGAGCGCGGCGCGCACGCCCGCGAGCTGGTTGGTGCCGCCCGAGGCGTGGAGGCCGTCGAGGTGCGCGAGGGCGCGGGCGACGTTCTCGGGCGTGGCGGGCAGGGGCGAGGGCGCGAGGGCCGAGGCCGAGTCGGCGAAGTCGATGAGCTGAAAGGTGTCCGAGGGGAGCATGCGCTCGAGGGCGACGCGCACCGCGCGCTTCACCGCGTCGAGGGGCGGGCCCTGCATCGAGCCCGAGGTGTCGAGGAGGAAGAAGAGCTCGCGCGGGGCGATCTCCTCGTCGGGGGCGTCGTGGCGGGGTTCGAGGGTGAGCGAGAGGTAGCCCGGCCGCGCGGGGTCGGGGCGGTGCGCGAGGGCCGAGGCGCGGAGCTCGGGGGCGTCGACGGCCCACCGGAGGATGAAGTCGCGGTTGGGGATCTCGTCCTTGTCGCGGAGCGAGACCGTCGCGCTCCAGGGGTTGGGGCGCTGCACGATTACGTCGTGGGCGGGGGCCTCGAGGGCGGTGATCGACGCTCCCGCGCGGAGGTTCACCGCGAGCGAAACCGCGTGCCCCGAGCGCGTGCCGGGAGGGACGTACGAGGGTGAGACGCGCGAGGCGTCGGGCACCCGGTCGGTGTCGTGGCGGGCGCCGTCGCCGACGGGGGCGCGCGCGAGGGGCGCGCCGGGGATGTACCGAGGCCCGACCACCATCGGGAAGTGCATCTCCCACGCGCCGTGGTCGTAGCGGGCGCGGCCGAAGTAGTGGAGCGAGACCTCGATCGAGGCGCCGGGGTCGATGTTGGCGACGGAGAAGGTGAAGACGTTGGGCCGCTCCTGCTCGAGGAGGGCGGCGCGGCGGCCCTGCTCGCGCGCGGCCTCGTAGCGACGTCGGGCCGCGTCGCGGCGGTCGATCACCGCGCGCACCACGCGGGCGCCCACGCGCATCTCCATCGCGTCGACGGCGGCGTCGACGGGGAGCGGGAACACGTAGGTGGCCTCGACGCGCTCGCGCGAGGGGTTCCTGAAGCGCTGGAGCACGCGCACCGAGGTGACCCCGTCGCCCACCTCGGCGTTCACCTCCGTGCGCTCCAGCGGGAACACCAGCGGCTCGGCCCCGTCGCGCGCGACGGCCATCGCGCCCTCGGCGCGGGCCGCGCTCGTCGACAACACCGCTCCCAGTAGCGCCGCCCAGGCGGCGCGCACGATGGCGCTCATCGGTCCCTTCGACCTCCGGAGCGACGAGACAACGGCGCCGCGCCGGGGGTTCCCGATCAGCGACGTCGCGCGTGCGCGTCGAGGCACTCGCGCAGCCAGCGCGCGGCCTCGGGGTCGTCGACGTCGACGAAGACCGGCTCGACGCTCCCGTCGGGCCGCCGCGCGTTCACGTGGTGCGTCACCACGGGCGGCGAGGTCATCGGCTCGACCACCTGCTCGAGCTCGTAGCCCGCGACGTCGTCGTAGGCGATGCGCAGCGGCCGAGCGTCGCCGAGCGGGGCGTGGCGCACTGTGAGCGCGTCGCGGTCGAGGGTCACCTCGGTGCGGTTGAGCACCCTCGGCGCGACCCTGTCCCCGAGGATCCCCGCGATGACCCCGAGCGCGGCGCCGAAGAGGGTGAGCCACGGGCGCGACTCGCTGAGCCCGCGGTAGAGCAGCCACGCCGCCGCGAGGGCGCCCGCCGCGCAGAGGGCGGCCTGAAGCGCGAAGGCCCGCCGCGAGGGGCGGTGCACCAGAGACGCCGGGCGTCGCTCCGCCGGGTCGCGGTACGCCGACGAGGCCCGCTCGTCGCTCCAGCGGACATCGACCGAGGGCGGCGCGCCGGGCTTCATCGCGGCCGGTGCTGTGACGCGAAGGCGATGAAGGTCTGCCCGCCCGCGGGGAGATCACCCCCGCAGCGCGCCTTCGCGAGGGCCAGGACGAGGATCAACGCGCGGTGCATCCCCGCGATGCTACCGCCGCGCCCCCTCGCTGTGAGGGTAACGATCATTCACCCCCTCGGGCGTCGCGACGAGGGAGTGCAACGTTTCGTTCCCCTGTGACGCCGCACAAAATCCCGATGAATAGGGCATTTCGAGCTGGCACGCCTGATGCTCCGTGCAGGGTCGTTCAAGAACGACCCTCCCCTTTAGCCGGAGCAGTGACATGACGAACGAGACCTCCTCCCCCCAGAGCAAGCAGTGCAACCTCGAGCCCGTGACGCCCGAGGTGAAGAAGGCGATGGAGGCGGCCTTTCGTCACTACGAGTCTCGGCTCTTTCACGCCGCGCTGCGCATCACGCGCAACGAAGACGACGCGTGGGACGCGGTGCAGGAG